>NZ_JBAJII010000003.1 GCF_036867195.1 Arthrobacter sp. Soc17.1.1.1 | reverse complement strand
TGAGCGGCGGTCTCGTCGCGCTCCTCGACGACGTCGCAGCCCTGGCCCGCATCGCGGCCGCCTCGGTGGACGACGTCGCCGCCGGGGCCGCGAAGGCAGGGGCCAAGGCCGCCGGCGTCGTCATCGACGACGCCGCCGTCACCCCGCAGTACGTCTCCGGTGCCGATCCGTCCCGCGAACTGCCGATGATCAAGCGGATCTTCTGGGGCTCGCTGCGGAACAAGCTGCTGATCATCCTGCCGGCCCTGCTGCTCGTCAGCGCGTTCATCCCGGGCATCATCCCGTTCATCCTCATGCTCGGCGGCACCTACCTCTGCTACGAGGGCGCCGAGAAGGTCTGGCACAAGCTCCGCGGCCACCACGAGTCCAAGAAGGCGCCGGCCGTGGAGCGGGGGCCGGAGGCGGAAGCCAGGGTCACCAAGGGCGCCATCACCACCGACTTCATCCTCTCCTGCGAGATCATGGTCATCTCGATGAACGAGGTGGCCGACGAGTCCCTGGTGGCCCGGGCGCTCATCCTGATCGTCGTCGCGCTCGCCATCACCGTGCTGGTGTACGGCGCGGTCGCGCTGATCGTCAAGATGGACGACATCGGCCTGCACCTGACCACCAAGGACTCGGAGGGCTCGCAGCGCCTCGGCCGGCTGCTCGTCAGGGGCATGCCCGGCGTCCTGGCGGCGATCACCCTCGTCGGGACGGTCGCGATGCTGTGGGTGGGCGGCCACATCATGCTGCAGGGCGCCTACGACCTCGGGTGGCACGCACCGTACGACCTGGTCCACGTGCTCGAGCACCCGTTCGTCGGCGTCCCCGTGGTGGGCGGCCTCCTGGCCTGGCTCGTGAACACCCTCTGCTCGGCCGTCCTCGGACTGGCGTGGGGCCTCGTGGTCATGGCGATCGTGCATCCCCTGCTGAAGCTGCTGCCGTTCGGCAAGAAGGGCGAGCACGAGGAGGGCGAGATCCGCGCCGCCGTCGCAGGCCATCGGCCGGCGGAACGCACTGCCGACCCTGGCGCCTGGGCCGAGTGATCGTGTGAATTCACATATGTGCCGTGAAGGGAGTGGGCCAGCCTTAAAAACGAAGCCACCCATTTACGTGCATGTTAAAAGATTAGCTAAAGGATAAATAAGATGACTATCAGACGCAGACCCGTACCTTCGGCAATCGAGACATTGTTGACTTGGCGCGTCGGGTCTTCGGCGTGAGCGCTTCACCTGCCGCCCCGCGTGGCACTGTAAACACCCGGTACGGGAAATCTGGTGCCCGGCTATCCGGGCGGACAAAGCTTATTTTGTTAGCCATTCTCTTGGTGCTAGCAGTTATCACTGCTGGATTCCTGTCTATCACGAGCACGGAGCCGGTAAGTAGTAAGGATGTGGGGTTCAACGTTGAGCAGGATGGCTTCGCATCCGTTGATTTTGAAGTGATCAAGGATCCGGGAGCGACTGCACAATGCGCCATTCAGGCATTGAGTGAAAATTACGCGGTGGTTGGCTGGAAAATTGTCGATATCAGCGTGAACACAGTAGATCAGGGTGCTGATCAGGGGCGTTCCACTGCCCATCGGGTGCAGTTGCGGGTGGATTCGCCGGCTGTGAGCGGCGGAGTTAATTCATGTTGGCTGGTAGAAGATTCCTGACTACTCCTTCACGAGCAACAAGCTAAATGAGCTCGAGGGGGAGTCCAGGGGTTTTCAAACCGCTTCCGCCAGGAGCGTTTGAGGACGAATAGGGGAAGGCCCCGTTAGGCTGCGTGAATGGGGGAAACACGTAGGCGGCCGGAGCCTTCACTGACAGTTGCACCCTGTGGGAGCACTTCCGACACAGGCAGAGAGGTGAAGAGTTACACGATGACAAGTCCAGCCCTGGCGCAGTGCTGCATCTGCCGTGCCACGACGAAGCTCGTGGACGAGCACCGGCCTCTGCCTGACGGGTGGGTGTACCGAACGATCACCGTCGACACCGGGCGCTTCTATTGCCCCGACCACTCCGACCAGGCCTAGGGAGGGATGGAGGCAAGGCGGAGCGCGTTGCATGTTCTTCCTCTGTATTCCTGGGTCATTTCTTCGATCGCCGATTCTTCGTCTTATCGACGCAATCCATGACCATCGCCAAAACCACGATCAGGGCGATCAGTACCAGGGCGATGGCTGTCACAATCAGCACAAGGTTCCCCGGTAGCTCGCTTGTATTGAGTCGGGTAAGGATCATGCCCGATCCAAGCCGGAAACTCCGTCAGACACAACAACAGCGCTCCCGACCGTAGACCCCTGCGAATCCATTGAGTGTTTTAGGCTCTGAGGGGTCCTGACTTTACCCCAGCCCTGTCCGGACAGGCTGCTCCTTCGTCGAACCCGGCCCTGATGTTTTTGCCTGCCGTCCTCATGTTGCTGACGGGTGGTTTCGTGACCGTGTTGTAGGGCCGTGGCTACCTGGGTGAGGTTGTGAAACGGTCAGTGACCTCGAGATCACTGTTGCCGAGTACGTCGATTAGTTCAACCATCGCGTCTCTACAACCATATTGGGCTGATCCCGCCCGGAGTTCACAAGCAACTACTGGGTGCACTACACCACCGAAGCTTCCATGCTCACGACGTTCCCGTCGGGGTCGGAAGCAGAATGAACCGGACCTCCACTAAACCCCGGGGCAATTCACTAGCGGATGCCCTGTGAATCGAGGATGGCGTCCTCTTCCTCCTCGGAGGAGGGGCGACGACGCTGGCGGACCGGGCGGTTCGAAGCAGTCCCGTCCTGCTCGGCGATGATCCTGCGTTGCTGCCGCGCCGCGTACCCCAAGCCGATGAAAGCCAGCACTCCGAACGCAAACCACTGCAAGGAGTAGGAAAGGTGCGGTCCTTCGTCGATGGAGGGCTTCGGGGCAGCGACTGGTGTCTGTGCTGCTGCTGGCTGTTCGAGTGCCAAGAGCCCGTAAGCAGCCCCCTGCAAAGGGTAGTCCACCCTTTCCGCGAGGGCAGGGAGATTGATCGAGGCAATCTGCCCCTCAGGGGCGCCACGGTTGACGGTTGGCTCACCCGGTTTCAGTCTTGCGGTGACTTTAACCTGGCCAGCGGGCGGTGCCGGTATCTCGTCTGGTCGCCCAGGCTCGGCGTTGCCGATGGGCAGCCAACCACGATCGATGATGACGGCTGTTCCGTCCTCGAGCTTCAGAGGAGTGAGCACCTCATAACCGGGTTGCCCGTTCATCGGCCGATTCCGGGCGACCGTCTGGTTCGCGACGTCGTACGTGCCCGTGAAGGTGATGGGCGTCCATTCTCGGGTCGGATCGAAACTGTCAAAGTCGTTCACCCCCGGCACGTAGCGTTCCGGCGCAGCGTCGTAGTTCGCTTCAATGCGCCGGATGTCCTCCACCACCGCCTCACGGCGATCCAGTTGCCAGCGGCCAAGTCCGACACATCCCGCGGCAAGCACAAGGACCATTGCGAGCCACCCCATCCATTGAGCGGAGAGCAGAAAGCGATACATTTAATAACATCTCCAATGAATATCTAAGGGTCAAAACATGTCAATTTGAAGAAATTTACGCCCCTCAGTGACACCTGAGCTCAACGAATAACAGCTACTGCGGGTTGCCGTACCACCGGCAGGCGGTGGTCCGCTAGCGGAGCGCAAAATCGTGTAGGCGTTCCCCGCCTGTGCTGTACATTTTCGAGATTCTGCCTTGTCTATGAGCCCATCGGTAGCAATTCGGGTAGGAGTTGCGCCGGATGTATGCATTCTGCGGATTATGCACGGTGCGCTCTTCAGCTCGAGGAAACAGGTGGGCCAACAAACAGCAGGGCAGTGAAAATGCCTGAGACCCCGACGATGGTGACGGCCAGTGCGACGAGCGGGCTCCGCAGGACCGACGCCTGAAGTTGCTCGAGCAAGTTTCGCGGCGATTCCGCACCAGGAGCGAGGCGCCAAACGGCGCTCAACTGCCCGCGTCGCTCGATCCAGCGTTCATACGGAACCGTCGCGAAGGGGATGATCGCCGAGGCAAACCCGAGGAGGCCTGTTATGAGCGACCAGCGCTGGTTAATCCAGACGAACGCGGTCGTGACCACAAAGCACAGGAAGACGAACCCATGTACGGCTCCCGCTGGCGGCACGAGGGCCTCGGAGGTGCGGGTGACGTACTTGAAGAACATGCCTAACAGCAAAAAGGCCCAGGTTAACGCTTCTGCCACAGCGACGGTACGAAAAAGTGTTCGGGGATTCATGGTGTGCTCCTAATCAGTGGGCGGCGGACCCAATCCTTCCATCCCTGCCACAGACGCCCTATTCGAGCAGTCCCCACTTCTGCCTGTGCTGCTTGCAAGCCGACATCCGAGGCGTGCCCGCGTCGAACTACTGAGCCCCTAGATTCTCGGCCCTGAGAAGTGGGCTTCACCGGCCTCCGAAACTCGCTAAGGGCTCAAGCCACAAGGACAGCCGTGCGGTCCGCGCCGCGGTGTACGAACGATGACCGACGAGTGAACAACGGTTGAACGGCTCGCGTAACGGTACTAGGCTTTCAAAGGCCCGAGAACGGGTCGGATGTCAAGGGTGTTGTGCGAACACGCGGGCATCCGGAACGCGAGGTATTGCCATGTCTGGCCAAAGAGTTTATACGATCCGATGGGTCAGCGCCGTCGTGGGACGCATCTTGGTCTACACCCTGATCTGGGCGGGGCTTGCGCTGCTCATCGCCGCCGTCGGTATCCGTTTCTACTGGGGCGAGATCTCCGTCGGCCAGATGCTCCTCAACCTCATGTCCGTGGAAACCGACGGCGGCGGCGGAGCCATCGTCTGGGTCGGTATCCTGGGCATCGGCGTCGTACCGCTACTCATCACCGCCGGAATCGCCTCATGGCAGTACTTCCGGCGCCGCAAGCGCCAGCAGGGCATCGGCGCCGACCCGCGTTCTCGTCGTCCGCAGTGGATCCTGCGCGTCGTCTCCACCGCCCTGGTGGCCGCGGTGGTCATCGGCGGCACCACGGCCTTCTCCACCACGGTAGGTATAGCGGACTACATCAAGGCGGCAAACTCCAAGTACGACGTCGGCGACTACTACGTGGAGCCGACCGTCACCAGCGACACGGACAAGCGCAACCTCGTGCTCATCTACCTCGAATCCGGCGAGGCCACCCTCGCCGACGACCAGCTCTTCGAGAAGGACGCGTTCATCCCGCTGAAGGAGGCAACGAAGGCCGCGGACGGCTGGCAGAGTGTGGAGGATCTTCAGCAGTACAAGGGCGGCGGCTGGACCATGGCCGGTCTCACCTCAACCCAGTGCGGTGTCCCACTGAAGGGCACGGGCTCCGCCTCCAGCAGCGGTACCGACGACGAGGTGGACGGCGACGTCGACACCTACCTGGGAGGGACCACCTGCCTAGGTGATGTCTTGGCCCAGTACGGCTACAACAACGTCTTCCTAGGCGGCGCCAATGCCGCATTCGCCGCGAAGGACACCTTCCTCAGCAGCCACGGATACTCCAAAGTAAAAGGCCTATCCGACTGGCGCGCCGCCGGCGAACCGGAGAAAAGCTTTCGCAGCGACTGGGGTCTGAGCGACGAACGCCTTATGGCCCACGCCCGCGACGAGATCGACCGGCTGCACGCCGAGGCGGAGCGAACCGGGCAGCCGTTCAACCTGTCCCTGCTGACGCTGGACACGCACGAGCCGGTGCACGTCTACGACTACTGCGACGTCGATACGGAGAACGAGGTGACATCCGTATTCGCCTGCTCCATGACGCAGGTGGCCGGATTTGTGAACTATATGAAGGAGAAAGGCTACCTCGAGGACACCGCCGTCGTGATCATGGGTGACCACCTCAAGCACATGAATGCTGGCGACTCGTTCCACGAGCAACTGGACGACAACGACAACCGGACCATTTTCAATCGGATCTGGATGCCGGGCGCGGACAAGAACCGGACGCTGCGTCCGGGGGTGGACCAGCTGAACATGTATCCCACCATCCTGGAGGCCGCAGGCCTGACCCTGACGGACCAAGAGGCCGGGCTGGGCGTATCCGCCTTCGCCTCAAAAATTCCGGATGATTCAGCGCAGGCGATGGAGCCTAATTTTTATATTAATCTGCTTGAGTCGCGTTCCTCCCGGTTCTATGCGGAGGCCTGGGCTAGCCAGAAGGCCGCCCCGTAGCACTGTCCGTTTTCTACCCGTGGTTCAACTACGCCCAAAACGGATAGCTGACGGCTAAGATTCTGCTCAGCGTTCGATGCTCAAGCACATCTATAGCTTTTACGGTTGTCGGCTCTGTCCTGCTAGTGGTCCTGGCCTTCCTGTTCGTCAGCATCGAAGCCCGCTCACTACGGAAAGCACCAGACGGATTGGATAAGAACTGACGAAAAGGCAGACAGGGACGGAAACTGCATTGGTTCCCTACTTGTTGGCCTCATTGCAGGCATCCACGATTGACTGCGAGATTCGGCCCCGAGAGCTTGGGTTATGGCCGTTTCCCTTCGCCCACTGATGATTTATCTATACCTCGCCGCGCTTTTGCACGACTCGTAGACGTCCCATGCTGCTCACCCTGACCATCAGATGCCTTGTGGGCCACGTCCACCTACAGCGACAGCGTAGAGCGCAATTCAGAGGCGTTATCCGCGGTCAGGCCAATTTCATGATCGGAGCCGTTCAGGCCGAACCGCACAGTCTCCTGCGCCACTTCACCATTAGAGTAATCTGTTAAGCCAACCTGTCCACACTGCGCCAATTTTCACCCCCCCCTAAGTGTTCCAAGATGAGTTTATGAGCCCGAGTCTTTGACTCTATTGTGCAATACAGGTGCCATGTATCAACGAAGTGAGCGAATCAGCTATTGAGAGACTGGCTCAATTAGCTGCCTACATTAGTTGGTCGAGTTCTGCCCAAAAAGCTTCCCTAAGTGCGCGGCGAACGCCTTGGAGGTCCGTGCTGTACTCACCGAGGCGTTGAGCGCAATCGGCCAGGAGCACCCGGTCAATCTCGATAGGAAGAATAGGCCGGTCAGCGAGCAGCTCGTTGAGGTCCCTTTGGGTTGTGGATCCGTACCAGCTTTTAGCCACGCTCTCACCAACATCGAAGGCGACGTGGAGAACGGACTCTTCACGCGGAAGAGGAGTTTGGCCTAGCCCTCCTGAGCTGTAAACCAAGTCAGAGTCGGATCGAGTGGAGCGGAGTCCTGCCGAAGGCGTGGGGGTGGAAGTGACAGATAGCCCATGATGGGGACCGGGGCCGGGTGTGGGACGGGGCACCGGTTTGGGGGTAATCATTGGATGCGCCGGCCCGGGTGCTGGTGTGGGACGTGGAGTGGCGGCAACGGATGTGATGAAGCAGCTGGTGATTAGCTCGGCTGGCAAAGTGATGATGCTGTCGACCCGCAGAGCGAGGTGTTCAGCTACTGATGCGACGCCGAGGCGTTGGGATAAGTCAGTGATACCTATGAGGACGACCTTCATGCCAAGGTCCTGTGCCTCTTCGACAGCTTCGGCGAGATCGTCGTCGCCGGACATCAGGTAGGCAACCTCAGCGGCGCGATGGCGGGCAATCCCCACGAGGTCGAGGCTCAACTTCAAATCGACGCCTTTTTGAGCACCGTTGAAGGATATTCGGCCGAGGCGCACTTTCACGTCGGGTAGGAGACCAATCTTCTTGTGTTGATCGGTGAAGAGAGCATCTTTCGCTGCGTCGTACCAGTACACGCGAAGCACCTCAAGGCTGCTGTGTTCCGCAGCCAGATTGAGGACTCCCTGAATGAGTTTCCTGTAGTCGACGGTGAACGCTGACCTCAGTGAGGTACCCGCCACCTGGGTTCCTCCGACCGCGAGAAGGAACCCTGCATCGATGAAGATAACGCTCTTAGACCTCACCACCCGATGTTAGCCAACGCAGCTGTTAGCGAACGGCGATTAGGGCGCTCCAGCGGTGACTCAAATCAGGCCGGGGGAGTGGTTTCGCCCAAGCGGGCTGTGCACCAGGTCCTCACCCGCTACTACCGGCTGATTGTTCATGGATTCAGGCAGCACCGTCCGGGCCGCGAACTGGCGGCGGATGATCCACCACACCACTCAGCTCGTCGTACCCCAGCCGTGGACAGCCCGTGCGGTGGGGTTCAGGCGACCTTGAAAGCACTGCCCGGGATGAGCTTGGGCAGTGCTTTGACGTAGGTGACCATGCCGATGAGTTCCACGAGGGTCTGGGTCACGACCACCAACGCCACCACTGCCAGTGGTTCTGGCAGTGCCAATGCCAGGGGCAGGACGACGAGGGAGTTCCGGGTCGCACCGCTGAACACCACGGCGGTGGTGCTGCCCGCATCCAGGCGCATGACGCGGGAGGCGAATATGCCGACGGGAACCATGATGATCAGGAACGCTACGTAGATCGGGATGACCGCGAGCAGGGAGCGTAGTTCCTGTCCGATGCCGACGATCTGGGAGCCGATGACGATTGCGAGGGTCAGCATCATCAAGGGCACCATGAGGTTCTGCATCAGGGCGGTAATGTGTCGTGCCGCCTGCGCGCGCTTGGCCCACTGCTGAGTAAGCGCGGCCGCGACGAGGGGGATGATGATCAGCACGATCAAGGCTTCGATGAACGGGCCTGGTTCGATGGCTGAGACGAGGTCCGGGCCGATGAAGATTAGCAGGTAGACCGGCAGCAGCAGCATCTGTGTGAGCATCAGCAGCGGGGCTGCGACGAGGAGCCGGTCGCTGAATCCGCCGGCCAGTCCGGAGAACACGATGACGTAGTCGATGCACGGGGTCAGCAGGACCATCATCACCCCGATGAGCAGGGCCCGGTCATGGCCGACGAAGCGTGAGAGTCCGAAGACAATGATGGGCACGATGAGGAAGTTTAAGATCATCACGGTGACCATGAACCGTCCATCACGCAGTGCCTGCCCGATCTTCGCGAACGGGATCCCCAGGAACGTAGCGAACAGCAGCAAACCCAGCACGGGATTGATCGAGTGCTCCAGAGGTTCCGCGGCCGCTGGTATCAGCCACCCGAACAGACCACCGGCAACGATTGCCGACAGATAGAGCGGGATCTGGTGGCGTTCCATTGTCTCAACGACCTGACCTGTATTCACACTGTCAGCCTAGGACGTGCGCAACGGCCTCCTCCTACCCCGGGGCCATCACTAGGCGATCCCCTACCTTCCAGACACAGCCAAATGTGCTGTTGACACTTGTAGGAGCGTCCTGTGTGCGGCACAAGCAGCGAAACGTAGGGAGCTTGTGCCGTGCATATGTGGTCAGGAGGCCGGCTCGCTGTTCAGTAGACGAGAATCCATGAGACGAGTTTGCGAGACTACGGCGGCCCTTGTAAATCGAGGAGAGTCGGAACCCACCGCTCATCCTGGTCAAGTGATGGTTTATTGACCGGCTGAGGCCGCCTTCGATTCTCAAGAGGTCATTTGAACCAAGTCCGCGGGTCCTCTGCAGGATGTGTATCGAGGGCGCATGTGGTGAATCCAGACGGTACCGCGACGGGCAGATTCTGAAGTTGATGTGGTTGAGCATGGGACGAACGGGTTGGAGACATGCCGCGGGGAGGTGCTGCAGGGAACATACTCGTTCCTACGGTCGGGAAACAATGGTGAAGCTGCCGGTTCTAAGTGACGCCTTTAGATTTCAGCTTCGATTTTCGGCAACCTCGGGTTTTCCATTGCCGGAATCATCTTGTAGGCGCCTGCGCGAGGGTGGCCTTGATGGTGCGGGTTTCGCCTTCGCGGATGATCTCCACGGGCACCTGTTGGCCGACGGTCTGGATCCGGACGGCTGCGGTCAGCGACTGGGGGTCGGTGATCGTGTGATTGCCGATCTTCGTGATGACGTCTCCCACTTGGAGGGAAGCGTCTTCCGCGGGCGATCCGGGCTCGACTGATTCCACGAGTGCCCCTGCAGTGAAGGAGGACTCGCTTTGAGCTCCTTTGCCTGGAGCGCCGGTGACGCTGACGCCGAGGAAGCCGTGCGTGGCCTGGCCAGTGGTGATGATCTCCTTCGCGATGCGATCCGCGTAGTTGATCGGAATGGAGAAGCCGACCCCGATGTTGCCGGTCGACTCGCCGGAGCCGGCCGAGGCGATGGCGACGTTCACACCGATGATGCGGCCGTCAGCGTCGACCAGGGCGCCGCCGGAGTTGCCCTCATTGATGGCAGCGTCGGTCTGGATGACGTTGAGGTAGATCGAGCCCTGCGCCTGCGTCTGCTGGGCGCTGAATCCATCCGGGGGCAGGAAGTTGAAGCCCTCGCCGTTCTCGGGTTCGGTACTGTCCGAGGTGTTTTCCGGCACGGCCGCGGAAGCCACGCTGATGGTCCGGTTGAGGGTCGAGACGATGCCGTCCGTGACGGTGCCGCTTAGTCCCAGCGGGGCACCGATGGCGATTGCGGTGTCGCCGACGTTGAGTTCGTCGGAGTTGCCGAGGGTTGCCGCGGTCAGGTCCGGTGCGTCGATCTTGATGACGGCGAGGTCGCTGAGTGGGTCCGTTCCTACCACTGTCGCGGTGAAGACGCGTCCGTCGTTGAGCTTGACTTCCACCGAGGGGTCAGACACCTGTCCGCCGAGCGTGACCACGTGCGTGTTCGTGAGGATGTATCCGTTCGTGTCAAGGATGATGCCCGATCCGGAACCGCTGCCGCTCCCGCCGTTCACAGCGATGGTGACCACGCTCGGGGATGCGGTGACGGCTGCGCCGGTGATGGTGTTCACGTCGTCAGTGTTGTTGACCACGATTGACTCGGACCCTGCTTGTGAGGTGCTCGTCGTCGTTCCGTCGTCAAACGCGTTGACGCCAGCGGTGGCCACGCCACCGCCGATTAGCCCTGCGACAAGGATGCCTGCCGCAAAGGTTGCGAGGCTGACGCGCTTGCGGTCCTTGGCGGCGGTCCGGCCTTCCGGGGGCTGCCCTGGCTGGTCGTAGTCACTCTCCTCGGCATAGAAGGGCTGGTGATCTGGATGGGTTGGAGGCGGGTCGGCCTTTGCCCCATGCGGTCCTGACTGGAAGTCCTCTGGTGATTGCCCATGGACCGCTGAGTGTTTCGCGGTTGGCGGCCCCGGGAGGGGGTGCTGTGTCGTCTCGGTGGGTGACCCGGAGACTGGCTCGGATGACCTGTTTTCAGTACCAGGAATCTGCTGAGCTTTCCCGGTCGAATCATTCATGGGCTGCTGATCGTTTGTGCCTGTGGTGACTGGCGGCGAAGGTTGCTGTGCCTGTGGAAGCGGGTTGTCAGGATTGCGCTGCGAGCTTGGCTGTTCGTTCATGAAAGGTCCTTTGGTTGCTGTAAGCACAGCATGGCAACCTTCGCTGGGCGTCTTCTGTGGAAGGATCCTGTGGCCAAGACATCCTTATTGGCGCTGATCGAGCCGTCCTAGTCGATGTCTTTGGACGGGATGTTGTTCAGAGGGTGACGCTGCCGTGTCTGCGGATCCTGGGAGTCCGTATGGCGCTGCGATGTGCTGCGGGTCGAGTTGTGGCTGAGGCTTCAAAGTAGTGATGAGTCGGTGTAGGGCGGTCTCGGCGAGGAGGGTGAGGTTTTCGCTGGATGGCGGGATTACTGCAGGGCTTGGCAGGGTCAGCGGACGGAGCCATCGATGGTGAGGAAGGTGAGACGCTACTCGAACCTCTGAAGCTCTATCGCCTACGCGAAGCGGTAGAACAATGACGCGAATTGGTCTCATGAAGCAGTGCCCGACTGCCGAGTAATCGGCGGCGGTCTACTGGTCGCTTCCTGATTGATCGAGGATCACCGTGATGATTGAGGTGCCGACCTGGGGAATGCTGAGCAATGACCGCAGCTGGGCCCTCCCACAAACACCCGATAGGCGCTCCGTGCCCAAGCTGACGAACTGCGATGACGGCATGGGGCGGTGGCCTGGTAGTTCCATATGAGTCCGTAGGGTCGCGGTGTCGTGCTATCGGTGGTGACTACCGGTTGGGTTCGAAGGATCTGACGTCTCGGCGTTCGATAGTCACGGCGACGGTAGCTTCTCAGGAAGAATCAATGCCTTCGAAGAGACGCCGTTTTGTTCAGGTGGAGCACTCTTCTTGTTGTGAGTCGACACCGACGCATGGCGCGGTGTGTTGGTGTCGACGTCATGGGTGGGCTAGAGCGGTGGTGCTCCGACGGTGTCGTACATGGCGTAGTCGTCGGTAGTGACGGTGCCGTTACTAAACAGGCTCAGCCCGAAGCTGATGGCGGTGGCTCCAGTAGGCAGCGCCGGTGTGGTGAAGCTGGCCTGGGTGTAGGTGCCCGCCGCGGGCAGCCACGGCCCGGACGTCCAGTACACCCAGTTGCCGGAGGCGTTCCGATAGTAGAGGGCGAACTGGGTGATCGCCGTCGAGGTATACCAGGCGCGCACGGAGTAGGTCTTGCCGGCGGTTGCGGCCGGCGCACAGGTGCCGGCGTCGAGAGACGGGAGCAATCTTGCGTCGCCGCTGGAGTAGCCGGTGATGGTGAGGCGCTCCGCCTTAGTGCCGGTGCGTGCCGCGGCCACCGTGCTGAACGCCGGGGTGTTGGCGCCGAAGCCTGCGGACTGCCAGCACTGCGGGAACGCGCCCGTGCCGGCCGTCTCGAGGCTGGGGTTCTTCACGAGGTTGGTCCCGGCAGGCGGGGGCGGCGGCGGAACCACGGTGGCGGTGTCGAACATCTCGTAGTCGTCGGTGGTGAGCGTGCCGTTGCTGAACAGGTTGAGGCCGAAGCTGAGGCCGTTGGCGCCGGCTGGCAGCGGCGGCGTGGTCCAGCTGGCCTTCTGATAGGTGGCGGAGGCAGCGAACCAGGGGCTGGAGGTCCAGTACCGCCAGGAACCTGCCCCCGAGCGGTAGTAGAGCGTGAACTGGGTGGGTGCAGTGGACTTGTACCAAGCGCCCAGGTTATAGGTGCGTCCGGCGGTCGCTGCCGGGGAACAACCGCCCAGGTCCAGGGAAGGGATCAGTTTCGCGTCGCCGTCCACGTAGCCGCCTACAACCAATTGCTGGGCGCGCTGACCGGTGCGACCGGGACTCACGACGGTGAAGGTCGGGCTGTTGGTGCCATAGCCTCCCGCGTTCCAGCACTGCGGGACACCATTGGTGAGAGTTTCCAGGCTCGGGTTCCTGACAAGGTTCCCGGTAGTGGGTGGGGGTGGCACGGCGGGACCGGATATGGCGGGTTTGACCGTCCCGCCGATGACCTGATCAACAGTTTTGACAGTGGTCGTTGCGGGGCGGGTCTTCAGCCATGCGGCGAACTGATCGAGCAGGGCCGGGGTGATGGCCAGAGGATTAGTTGCGGGGCTTTCGAAGCGGTGGAAGGTGAGCTGTGCCCAGCCGCCCACAGATTCGGCCTGAGTGACGACGTTCTGCAGATCCGCCAGCGTCCAGGTGTTCTCGACCTGGTCCGGCGCGGCAGTGTTGTAGAGGTTGGCCGGGGGAATTCTCTCCGCGAGAGGGCAGGCTGCGCAGCTGAAGCGTGTCTTGATGTCCCCCAACCCGCGGGCACTGTTGTACCCGCAGTCCCTCACAATCGTCTCGATGGCTGGCGCGCTGGAGGCGAACGGGTAGGCAAAGTTCGTGATGCGGAATCCCAGATTGGTGAGGTTGACCCGGTCATTGCAGATCTGCCGTCTCGTCTCGTCGGCCGGCAAGGTCACCAGATCGGGGTGGGTCACGGAATGACCGCCGATTTCGTGGCCGGCGGCCGCCAGCTCCCTGACGCTTGCCAGCGACATGTAGCCCGGGCTGTCAAAGGACCCCGAATTGACGTAGAAAGTCCCTTTCAGCCCGTACTTGTTCAGGATCTGCGCCCCGGTAACCTGGTCTGCCCAGCCGTCATCGAAGGTCAGGGACACGACGGTAGGTTCGGCAGCCTGAGCCGAGGGGGGAGCGACACTAGGGCTGACGATTCCCATCGTCAGAGTTAGCAGGGCCGTGATCGCCCAGGCGGCCCAGCGACCCGTCGTCCTGTGTGCCTGCCTATGCATTGGCTGCGCGGTTCCTGACGAATATTCCATGTGGTCTGACCCCATCTCGGATCCGGGCTCTTCTGGACCTGCACGGTCGCGGAGTGACCCAAACGTGCGTGGTTTCGCATCGCTGTGCACTACTTCGTGCTCTACCACCTCAGGTCACTTACCCCGTCGACCATCATCGGCGTCACGCAATGTTGCCCAATCTAGGGCGCTCCTGTCTGAAGGCCACGAGTAGGAGCTACTCATTTCCTCACCAGCGCCACCTGCTTTTATACGGGAGGCCCGAGCTTTCACGGGAGCCCCAGCCGACAGGTGAGTGCAGTTAGCTACCTCATTGCAGGGGGAATGCTCAACCTTATCCAGTCACTCATAGCCCGGGCAGTCCCCATCAGGTATCACTTGCAACGCAAGAGAAGTTTTTTGTGACGCGGGGCTAGGAGCGCGTAACTCCTCTCCCTGCCAACCGTTGCGAGGTCAATGACGACACCGCAAACCCATGATTGGAGCGCCTCGGCAGTCAGAAGCGGGGCTCGTCACACGTCACTTTCTCCGGGTTCAGGCCATATCGTTTTTATCGACGGGGATTACCCTTGAACCTGTTGAGCAGCGACTGCGGGAACAGGCGGGCCCTGACCCGCCGGCCCCACGGACTGCCGCGCCGGAGCGCTCGCGTCACGGTGTCGACGTCGTCCCAGCGGGGCACTGCCGCGGGCCGTGCGAGCGTCGCCACGGGCGACGCCCCCGGACCGCCCGCGGTGGCTGCGGGATCGTGGTCCGCATACTCCTCGTGCTCGTAGGCCGACTGCAGCCGGCCGAGCGAGGCGACCGGTTCGCCGGCCAGCCCGGCGTCCCGGGCGAGGCGACCGGCGAAGGTGCGGGGGGTGTCGGTGGGTCCGAGCCGGTAGCCGTAGTCGCCGGCGATCTCCGTCGTCTCGGCCCAGGCGGCGGTGGCGGCCCCGGCCGCACCCGGCGAGAGCTCGCCGACCGTCACGGCGCGGCGCCGGGACCGGGTCCTCGAGCTCCGGAGCAGCAGCGGCAGGAGCGCCAGCAGGCCGATGCCCGCCAGGGCGAGCGCGCCGGTGGCCGGCGTCGCCTCGTCCTGCGGTCCGGTACCCGACCCGTCGGCGGAGCCGGACGGCTCGGCCGACGACGACGTCTGCTCGCCCGGGTCGGTGCGGGCGCCGGGGTTCAGGGCGTCGATGTCGTCCGCACGCGGCCCCACCGGCGTGGAGGACTGCTGGGCGTAGCTGGGCACCACGCCGCGTGAGGGCGTCGGTTCGAACTGCACCCACCCCACACCCTCGAAGTACAGCTCGGGCCAGGCGTGGGCGTTGCGGGAGTCGACGACGAACTCGCGCAGCTCGGTGCCGCCCGGACCCTCCGTGGTGTCGCCCGTGGGGCTGCCCGGCGTGTAGCCGATGGCCACGCGGCTGGGGATGCCCGCCGCCCGGGCCATGACGGCCATGGTGCCGGCGTAGTGGACGCAGTACCCGGACTTCGCATCGAGGAACCGCGCCATGACGTCCATGCCGCTGCCGTCGTACCCGCCGTCCACCGGTGCCTCCACCGAGTAGGTGAAGTCGGGGCCGCGGAGGTAGTTCTGGATGGCGATGGCCTTGTCGTACGGGTTCACGAACTCGTCCGTGACCTCGCTGGTCCGGGTGCGGACCACCTCGGGCGTGTCCTGCGGGAGCTGCGTGAAGACCTCCGGGACGGCCTCGTCGTCCGACGGACCGATGGCCCCGAGGCCTTCCCGCGTGAGCTCGGCGGCCCTGCTCTGCACGAGGTAGTCCTGGCGCGCCGTGGATCCGCCGTCGGTCGCGAGGACGGACAGGTTCGCCGGGTCCCACGACCAGTTGCCCACGAGGTTGGAGATGCCCACCGGCGCGTAGGGCGAGAGCAGCCAGGGGCTCGCGTAGCTCTGCGTCCTGACGCGCGTGAACACGGTGGAACCGTCGGGCGCCGAGGCGGGGGAGCCGTCCTCGCTGCCGATCTCGGCGACGCCGTCCTGGCGGTCGTCGAGCCGCTGGTCGGGTTCCCAGCGGCGGCCGTCGAAGTTCTCCAGGGTGACGGCCCGCAGGTACAGCGGGGCGTCCGAGTTGGTGGAGTACGCGATTCTGCCGAAGCCCGTGGGGTTGCGGAGGTCGTTGCCGAGCGTCACGGCCGGGTTCAGGCCGGTCGCGTTGCCCCACACGTTGAGGCGGGCGCCCTGCGGGAAGGCGCCGGAGTTGAAGCCGGGCACGAACATCGGCAGGATCACGGTCACGGCGAGGGCCGCCGAACCGATGATGGCGCTGCGTCCGGCGAAGCCCGACGACGCCCTGGCCCCACCGGACGCCAGGCGGTTCTCCCGCCACTGCGCCACGGCGAGGAGCAGCAGGAACGCCAGCACCGTGACGAGGAAGGCGGCCATCCCCACGCCGTTGGGCTTCACGACGGCCGGGGTGATCAGGATCGCGAAGAGCCCGAGCCCGCCGGCCGCGGGCATGCGCATGGTGGTGGAGAGGATGTCCACGATGATGGCCACGAGCCCCAGTGCTGCGCACACGATCAGGACGATGCCGGCACCCGGCAGCACGGGGGCCACCTGCGACACGACCGTCTCCTCCGCCTGCGCGAGGAGGCGCCGGAGCTCGAGCGAGGTACCCGGCCCGGGCACGATGCCGAGGATGCTCTGCCGGGGGACGAACTGCGCGGTCAGGGCACCGATCAGGGCGAGCACACCCACGAGGGCCGTGAGGACGCCGTTCAGGCGCAGCGCCCGGGTCAGCGCCATGGCCAGGAGCACCGGGACGAGGGTGCCGAGGACGGGCAGCAGCCACGTCCAAGGTTCGAGGACGCCGTTGAGGCCGGTCCCGGCAGCGAGGACGGCGAGCAGCGACGCCCCGGTGACGGACCAGTGCCAGGGATCAGCAGAGTGCGCTGGCCGTCGCGGCGAAAATGCGTGACCCGCGGCAGAAGTGGTGCGGGAAAGTGTTGAAGTCATGCCGATCCCCTCATGGTGAAGCCGCGGCCGAAGCGGGATGGCTTCAACTGGCCGGCTGCGGCGCAAGAACGGTCCTGATGAAGGGCCTCCGGCAAGTACTGTGCGCTTAAGGTTCGATCGGCACCAACGACCGAAACGATTATGACACCGACTTCTAGCCCACTGCCAGCAGCTGGGCGTACCAACTGTCCTCGTATCCTTCCAAGGATCGCGGTGCGCGAGCATCGTTCGGAGATCGGGCTATTTGAGAAAACCACGATAACCGCCGCTCTCAGGAAGAGGGCTAAGAAGCGGATGCGGTCACCCCTTCGGGCAACCAACCATCCTCTGATTTGGTCGTGAACAAGAAACCGGGCTTTAAACTTAACCTGACTTCACCGCGAGAAGTTTCGTCAACCGCATTCTCACTCATCTGTCCGTCGTATCACGTCCTCTCGAGTACCCACGGGAGGGGAGATGCTGGAAGATCATCGTTCATATCTATAATGCTCCCGTTATCCCAAAAAATCTGGCGCTAACCGTCCTTTGTCAGAAGGTAGACAGGGGCACAACTAGCTCCCCACCGGGCTCGTATCGAACCCCCTCAGCTCGAGCGGTTTTGTTCAGGCCGGAACCGGGTGTCGTTCAAAGTTTGGCTAAGCACCTGTGGCCGACGGGAAGAGAAAAGCCAATAGGGTGTTTTGTCCTCCTCATCCAATACTTCAAGGCGGACCACTCCGTCGACCCACCCGCGAATGCAGAGATAGGCCAAGCCATGCAAGCGAGTCCCCCGTTGTGCTGTGGCCTTTTCACCGACAAAACCTTGGGCTCGACCCAGATAATGGCGTTCGATGGTTGCTCGTCCTACGCGCAACTCGGTGGATGTGACGCGGATCGTGGGCGTAGAGGTGTGCAGCGCGAAAATCAGAACAATCAGAGTCATTACGGACGCGAGGACGCCGATCAGCATGTCGATTGGAGCGAAGATCACAGCTGGCACGAGGGACAAGCCGATGGTGATGATCCAGATCCAGGCGTTCGGGTAGAGGCGTTCTTCGTACAGGACCTCGCCCGCCTGCCCTGCAGATTTCGTGTGCTGTGGGGTGAGGCCGGGTATTTCGTGTGGTTGATACATGAGCGTCTTCCGGTCTGTGTGGTGGGCGGCGTCTGCCGCTCTGGAGCGTGTGCGGCGAGGCTTGTGGGTGAGGATGATTCCGAAGATGGATAGCAGGGCGGCGGCGGGGTAGCCGGTCACTGCGTCCCACAGGGCTGACATGTGGGGTTGGCGTTGTGGCGAACTCAGGAGGAAGTGCGCGATGCCGGTCAGGAGCCCAAGGGTTATCAGGAGCGGCCCGGCGGATTGTCGGGTTCTCGTAGCGATCGATTTCTCTGCGGTCACGGGTGCGGCGGGGTGTCAGGTGATGATGCAAGCTTCTTTTGCTCGTCGCTGCTCGGGGTGATGCCCCAGCGGGATGACAGTGCCTGCTCGAGTTTGGTGGTCTCGTTCCGCAGGCCAGGGTCTTCTCCTCGGGCGAGAAGCCCGTACTCGAGGGTGGTCATGCCTTCTGGTGTTGCGCTTGCTTTGATCCATACGCGCCGACGTGCGGTGATGAGCGAGAGGATGAGTCCGGTCAGAGCGAGGGTGGAGAAGATCAGGGCACCGATTTTGCCGGGATCGTAGGTGATGTCGAGGGCAACGAAGCGTTTCAGATCCTGGAATGTGATGGATCCTCGCCCGTCGGGCAGCTCGTAGGTTTGCCCGGGCTCGAGCACAATGCCACCTGCGTTCAGGTCCCGCCCGTTGAGTTGGGTGAGGTTCGTGGTGTCCAGCTGGTACACGGACCGCGGCGTTCCATCGTCAAGGCCGAGATCACCGTAGTAGGAGTTGAGATTCAACCGCGGGTTGAAGGGATCCGGGTCGGAACCAAAGGCCAGACCTTCACTGTTAATGACGGCGGTCGGCAGGAAGAAGCCGACAAATCCGAGCTGGTCCGGTTGCGCGTCAGGCGCTTTGATGACGATCGTCGATGTGTAGGCCGAATCCGTTGGCTGTGACGGCACGGGGCCGGAAAAGGCTATGTTCCCTTCCCCGTCGCGGACCTCGACCACGGGAGCGTATCCGTTCCCGACGAGATACACGTTGGTGCCGCCGATGCCGATGGGGGAGTTGACCTTCAGAACCCGGTCCCCGGCGGGCTGGTCCGGGCTTTCCTGCACGGTCATCCGCGCGGTGAAGTCCAGGGGCTGACCGTAGGTGGATTGTTCGTCCCGGTTGAACCTGGCATCGAAGTCGTCCAGGGTCAGCGCGAACGGGGTGAGGGTGTCGGGGTTGAAGTTGGTGCCGGGGGAGAAGGAGTCGTACCCGATGAGGGCGTTGGTGAACCCTTCTCCTTCGATGATGAGTTTCTGCCCCCGGTAGCCGAACATCCCGCCGATGGCGACGGATACCAGGACGCCGATCAGAGCGGTGTGGAACAGCAGGTTTCCTGCTTCCTTCATGAATCCCCGCTCGGCACCGACGGACGGGGTGTCCGTGCCGGCGTCGCGGATGTCGACTCTGTACCGGAGCTTCCGCAGGATCGCCGCGGCGTCTTTGATTGCCGCGGTCGGGTCGGGGGCGGACGTTCCCGAGCCGCCATCGCTCAAAACGATGGTGCCGTGGTGGGGGAGTCTCGCGAACCGGCGGGGAGTGCGTGGGGGGGCTGATCGCAGTGCCTTGAGGTGGGCTTTGGTGCGGGGCAGGACGCATCCGACGAGGGAGGTGAAGAGAAGGAGGTAGATCGCCGAAAACCAGACCGAGGAGAAGACGTCGAACATTTGTAGGCGGTCAAGCCAGGGGCCGGTGTCGGGGTTGTCCTTCAGGTACTGGGTGACCACAGCAGGATTGGCGCGGCGTTGCGGGAAGAGGGATCCAGGGACGGCGGCCACGGCCAACAGCAGCAGTAACTGCAGGGCCGTTCTCATGCTGGTGAGCTGCCGCCACACCCAGCGAAGCATTTCACCGGCACTCAAACTGGACACTGAAATATCGGGTGTCTGCTCCGGCCTCGAATCGAGGCCTTGGTCAGGCGCCTGACCGGGAGCGTCCTCCGGGCTCTGCCTGGGTGTCTGACCGGGTATCTGAGCGGGTGTCTGCCGGGGTTCTTGTCCGGAGGTTCGTCCGGTTGAAGGGTTAACTGGCATCATCGGTTCCTGCCGTGGTGGGCGAGCTAGGCGTCGTAGGACTGTCTTCGGCCAGCACATCTGCGATCAGGGTCTTGAGCGTGCTTTCGTCGGCAACGCCGAGGATGCGGGCGCTGACGCGCCCCTGCCGGTCAAGGACCAGGGTCGTGGGCACGGCCTGCGGCGGCACGTAGCTGGTCAGGCTCAGGAGCAGCTTGCCGTCGCGGTCCCCAAAGCTGGGATAGGTGATGCCGAAGTTCCGTTCAAACGCCTCGGCCGTGGACTTTTCGTCGCGAACGTTGATGCCGTAAAACTTCACACCCTCGGGTGCGAAGGAGGTGCTTAATGTCTGCAGCATCGGTGCTTCGACCCGGCAGGGAGCGCAGGCCGCGTACCAGACGTTCAGGACCGTGACATTGCCGGCCCATTGGCTGGAGTCGACGGTCGTGCCGTCGTAGAGCTCGCCCGTGATGTCTACGGGTTCGCTTCTGGTGTCGGGAGCGTATTCGGCGACCGACCCGTCCCCGGCGATGTAGTTCTTGTTGTCACCGGCATTGGCCTGCTCGGCAAGAGAATTGTTCTGCGCCGAGCATCCCGTGATGAAAAGCGCCGCCGTTACCAGCAAAGCGATGAGGGTCGACGCGCGGGCACGGGGGCGCGATCTACTTGGCGCCGCCGCCTCCCGTAGGGGCGTGTGCGGCGCCGACTGAGTACCTGTCGATGGAGTACCTGCCGATGGAGTACCTGGTGCGTAGGGCCGATGTGCGTTCGTGCGGGCGGGAGCACTCATGGGGCGATCTCTTTTCGATCGTGGTGTGCGCGAGGGAGGGGATGCGTTCGCTGGAAGCATCAGACGGGGGTGAGGAAGGTGCCTGCGAGGTTTTGGAGCTGGTAAATCCACAGCATCCAGACGCCGGTCACCATGAGGACTCCGACCCCGACGAGCAGGGCGCCGCCGATGAGGTTGAAGACGCGGATGTGGCGTCGAACGAAGGACAGGGCGGTTGTGACCCACTGCACTCCGAGCGCGACGAGGATGAACGGTATGCCCAGGCCGAGGCAGTAGACGAACCCTAGAAGCGCTCCACGCCACGCTGTGCCGGTGGTGGTGCTCAGGGCCAGGACAGCGCTGAGGGTGGGACCCATGCAGGGCGTCCAGCCCAGACCGAAGACCACGCCGAGCAGGGGTGCGCCGGCGATACCGGTGCGGGGCCGCCATGACATTTTCGCGGTCCGCTGCAGGAAGGGAAGCCGGCCAACCAGTGCCAGTCCCATGACGATGACGAACACGCCGAGGACTCGGATCAGCGGGTCCTGCCAGCGTAGAAGCCAGGAGCCAATGACACCGAATGCGGCGCCGTAGAGGGTGAACACGAGGGCGAAGCCGAGGATGAATAGGGCGACACCGGTCAGCAGGCGGCGCCGGTTGTCCGGGCGGCCGGGTTCTGCCAGTCCGGAGACATAGCCCAGATAGCCCGGGATGAGCGGGAGGATGCAGGGGGAGAGGAAGGACACGAGCCCTGCGATCATCGCCAAAGGTATTGCGGCCAGCAGCGCTCCGGATTGGACGCTGTCCGCGAAGTATTCGCCGATGGTCATCAGCGGTACACCTGCGAGGCCACGGTGGTCACCGGGTAGTGGTGGGTTCGGAGGTGATAGGGGGAAGTCATAGGTGGGGTCCTTGGGACACGGCAGCGCAGCAAGAGAGCGTGCAGTCGTGTGAAGAGTAGGCAGGGCTTATCCGGCAGTCATTGAACCTGGCGGAAAAGTGAGGCGGGCTCGGGGAGGGCGCTGAATCCTAGATGCGGCTGACCGACAGTTGCAGCAGGCAGACGCCGGCCGAGCGCAGAGGGGACGCAACCGGCGGTCGGAGCTCGCGCGTCCTGGTACTGCCGGGGAGAAGAACCATGGCGCGCAGACAATAAAGGCCGATGAGGCCGGCAACGACCAGGACCATCGAACACAACGCGGTCGCTACCAAATGCCCATCAGGGCAGGCGGCAGCACACACATCTCCTAGGAGAACATCCTGACTAAAGTTCGGCGCGACAAGGGGCGGCGGAGCCTGTTGAGAGACCTCGCCAGGTGTCAGGGCTGCGGGGGCTACGGAGACCTGCTGCGTGATGGTCGTCATGGAGGCAGCTTGTGCGGGTACGCCGCTGCTGGTCGAGAGCGCGGGCCCGGCCCATACGTGCAGGAACGTGATGCCCAACAGGAGAACCACGACCCGCAGGTGCCACCGGGCGGGCGAGGGAACGGCGGAGGGATTCAAGAGCATCATCTGATGCATGACCCTCCCAACGCTCCTGCTACATCATTCGTTCTCAATGGCCTGGCCTTGCTTCATTCTACCGGCGGACAGTGACGGCGCTGATTCAGAAAGCTTCGCTCCAGTGCTGCAGTTCGGTGCCGTGGTCGATGTCAGGAGAGCGGCACGGAGACATCCGTGACGTCATCAGCCTTCCTTGCCAATTCAGCCATTCATGTATAGTACAGCGCGTGCTGACTAATGAACGATACCTCGATGTGATGAACAGGCTGGGACGGGCGATGGCCGATCCGACCCGGTCCCGTCTCCTTATGACCCTGCTCGACCATCCCGCCTATCCGGCGGACCTTGCCCGTGAACTGGAACTTACCCGGTCGAATGTCTCGAATCACCTCGCCTGTCTTCGGGATTGCGGCATCGTCATCGCTCACTCTGAGGGCCGGCAGACGCGCTACCAAATCGCTGACCCACACCTGGCTAAGGTTCTCACTTCCCTGGTTGAGGTGAGCCTCGCCGTCAATGAGGGAGCACCGTGCCTGGATGCTGGATGCTCTCTGCCGGGGTGCCAAAAGGCGGTGGTGACCGAGTGATTCTGTCCTCAGTTCTTCCAGCCATCGGCCTGTTCTTTCTCACCAACATCGATGACATCATCGTCCTCGCCCTGTTCTTTGCCCGCGGAGCGGGACAACGAGGAACCACAGCCCGAATCCTCGGCGGGCAGTACCTCGGTTTCATCGGGATCCTGGGCGCCGCGGTTCTCGTCTCCCTCGGCGCAGGTGCTTTCCTTCCCGAGGAGGCCATTCCCTACTTCGGCCTCATACCTTTGCTGCTGGGTCTTCGGGTTGCATGGCAGGTATGGCGCAACCGAGACGACGATGATGACGACGACGAGGCGAAAGTTGCCGGCAAGAAGGTCGGTGTCTTCACTGTCGCTGCTGTGACCTTCGCCAACGGCGGCGACAATATCGGGGTTTATGTCCCGGTCTTCCTGAACGTTGGGCCGACCTCCGTCGTCGCCTACTGTGTGGTCTTCCTCGCCCTGGTGATCGTCCTCGTGTGGCTCGCCAAGTTCGTAGCCACACGACGTCCTGTCGCTGAGGCCCTCGAACGCTGGGAGCACATCCTGTTCCCGGTCGTCCTCATTGCTCTTGGTCTGTTCATTCTTATCAGTGGTGGAGCGTTCGGCCTGTGACGGCGTGCACCTACCTACCGCATCAGGGCGTTGGGTTTTCTTCCAGACTGTTCGGATTGCGCGTAGCAGCAACAACGGGAGAACGTGATGAGTGAGGACAAATCCGCTACGTCTGCTGCGTTGAAAGCCCGCAACAGAGCCCGGGTGTGGATGCTGGTCGGTTCTCTGGCCCTGGCCGGCGCCGACCTCGCCGTGAAGGCCATCGTCGAGCGACAGCTGCGTGAGGGGCAAACCATCGAAGGTGGATTCGTGGACTTGCGGCTGCACTTCAACCCGGGTGTCGCGTTCAGCTTCGGAGCCAATCTTCCGCCGATCGTCATCCTGCTGGGCACTGGAGCAATCATCGCGGGACTGGCATGGTTCCTCCTGGCATCGATCAAGACGCTGGGCCGCTTGGGTCAAGTAGGAGGGTCTCTGCTGATTGGTGGGGCACTAGGTAATTTCCTCGACCGGCTGGTCGGCGGTGGCGTGGTCGACTACCTTTACGTCTCCTGGTTCTCCACCTTCAACCTTGCTGATGTCTTTGTCTCCGTCGGTGTCGGGCTACTGGTCCTGGGAACCGTATTTAGCACCCGCGGACACACCCCCGAGCCAGACAACCCCTGACCTTCCTACCAAGTGTTCTCAGCCCTTGATTCAGCCCCTGACATTGACATCGACAACCATTGGGGTCGAGACTCCCCGAACGTCCAACTGGGCGGACCCGGACGTCAACATAAGTTGACATAAGATAAATTATCGGCGATTTGCGGCGCTGTGCGAGAGGGACTTATAGCTTCCTGGCGGGTGGTCTTTTGGGGCCGGTCTGGCCGCCTTATTCTGCGTCCGCTGCGCCGGATGAGGGGTGTCGAATGTGGGGGACGTCGAGTGTCTCGTGCTCGAGGGCGGCGGTGATGGCGGCTGGCGACGGCAGGGTGGCCTGTTCATTGGCCGGAAGCGCGTCGTAGGTGTAGGACGAGACCGCCAGGGGCTGGGTGGAGCCCTCGAGGGCATAACGCACGGTGCGGGCGTTTTTCGATCCGCAGACGAGGATCCCGACGGTGGTTGCCTGTCGTGGGAGCCGCAGGATGTCGTTGACTGCTGCGACATAGAAGTTGAGCTGGCCCAGGTTCTCTGGTTTGAACTTGCCGGCCTTCAGTTCCACGACCACGTACCGGTCGGAGGGCACGTGATAGAGCAGCAGGTCGATGTAGAAGTCATCGCCGTCGATGTTCAGGTTGTACTGGCGGCCGACGAACGCGAAGCCCGGCCCGAATTCCGTCAAGGTCTGGGCCATGCGGAGGGTCATGGCCTCCTCGATGGCGTGTTCCTGGGCTTCCTCGGTCAAGCCGAGGAAGTCGAGCACCAGGGGGTCCTTGGCTACTTCCCGTGCGAGGTCTGTCCCCTCGCCAGGGAGTCGCGCTTCAAGGTTGTTCGGTGCCGCGCCGATCCGACCATGGAGATTCGTGTGGATTTGATGTTCGAGCACGGCGACGGACCAGCCGTGCTGGGCCGCCCGGGCGGCGTACCAGGTGCGCAGGTCCTGGTTGTCGACCTTGCTCAGCAGGGTGACGTTGTGGCTCCAGCTCAATTGTCCAGACGGTGTCTGGACAATTGGATCCGAGCCGTCCCAGGCAGCGGCGAAGGCCCGCATGTTGTACAGGTTCGTCCGGGAGAAGCCCCTCATGTGCGGGAACTCCGCCTTCAGATCCCGTGCCAGGCGATCAAGGACCCTACTCCCCCATGGTTCGTCCGCCTGCCGGTCGAGAATGGACCGGCCGATGTTCCAGTACAGCTCGATCATGGCTGTGTTCACCACACGCTGCGCCCGGTGCTGGGCTTCGCGCACGAGAACCTTCAGGGCGGTGAGGGCGGCAGCGTAATCACCCGGGAGATCCGGCTCGAGCTCAGGCATGAACCCACCCTAGTTGAGGTGGGAGTTCCTTCCCCAAGGCGTACGGGCCTTGGGTCTTCCACGCTTCGTATCGTTGCTGCCCAGCCTCCCGCACCTCGGGTTCACGAGGGTAACCGACAGGGGGTTACTGATTGTTTAATAGCGCCACGGCCTGTGGCGCTATTGAGATCCACACTGGGGACTCTGTAAGTCTGTGGTTCTGTGTTTCTGTACCCCTGAGATTCGCTCACAAATTACGGCCATCCGTCGGCAGATAACGGCTGCCTCGTGAGCAGGTCTTGCAGCCCGGCAGTCAGCGAGCTGACAGAACGATGGTTATCGGCGTTTTGAAAGGCCTAGGAATTGGTGGTCTTGAGATTGGCTCGGAATAGATAAATCCTATCGAAAACGCCCCGAATTGGGCCCTAGGCGCAACCCTGATCACCTCCGCGATCCGACAGCGCTGCTCGCTGTTCGTTAGACTGGTTGGCATTATGGATGACCCCCCGACGCATAGACCCATGCCCCTCACCCGCTTGAATGCCGCACTGTCGGCCGATCGAGGATGGGGGGCGCACCATGTATGAGTTGGTCATGATCGGCGTCGGCCTGATCCTCACTGTCGGCACCGGCATGTTCGTGGCCTCCGAATTCGCGCTCGTGAATCTCGACCGAGGCGAGCTTGAAGCCCGTGACGCCCGTGGCGAAAAGGGCCTGAAGCCCACTATCAAGGCGTTGAAGATCACCTCGACGCATCTTTCGAGCGCCCAGCTCGGCATCACCCTGACCACACTGCTCACCGGATACACGTTCGAGCCCGCCATCAGCTCCCTGCTCCGCGGGCCACTGCTCGGTGCCGGCGTCCCCGAGGCCATCGTGCCGGGTATCGGAGCGGTCGTCGGGATCTTCCTCGCCACGATCTTCTCCATGGTCATCGGTGAGTTGGTGCCGAAGAACTTCGCCCTGGCCCTGCCCCGACAGACGGCGAAATTCGTCGTCCCCTTCCAGGCCCTGTTCACTACAGTCCTGAAGCCCGTGATCCTGCTGTTCAACAACACCGCGAACAAGATCATCCGATCCTTCGGTATCGAACCGAAGGAAGAACTTTCCGGTGCCCGTAGCGCCGAGGAACTCAGCTCACTGGTCCGCCGCTCCGCTCTGGAAGGCTTCCTGGACCAGGACCACGCCGAACTGCTGCACCGCACCCTGCTGTTCTCCGACCATACGGCCGATGACGTCATGACCCCCAGGGTGCGTATGACGTCGGTGCGGACCACGGACACGGCCGCCGAGATCGTCGCGACCGCGGTAACGACCGGGTACTCCCGTTTCCCCGTCATCGGACAGGACAACGACGACATCCGCGGCGTCATCCACCTCAAGCAGGCTTTCGCTGTTCCACTGGATGCACGAAACATCACCACGGCCGAAAAGCTGATGCTCGAACCCCTGCGGGTGCCGGAATCGATGAGCGTGGACACGCTCCTGGGCTTGCTGCGTCAGCAAGGCCTGCAGGTCGCGATCGTCACCGACGAGCACGGCGGCACCGCGGGCATCGTGACCCTCGAGGACCTCATCGAGGAGATCGTCGGAGAACTCGAGGATGAACACGACCGCACGCGCGTCGGTGTCATCCGCACCGGCAAGTCGATCACCTTCGACGCCTCGCTGCGCCCGGACGAGCTGAAAGAGCGCACCGGCATCGATGTGCCCGAGGGCGAGGACTACGACACCCTCGCCGGCTACATGACCGACGAACTCGACCGCATCCCGGAACTAGGGGACGAAGTGAACCTCGACGACGGCGTGCTGCGCGTCGAACGGGTCCTCGGATCCCACGTTGAACGGATCCGGTTCACGCCCACGGACCCCGCCGATTACCCACAGAACCCTGACGATCCGCAAACCCGTCACGACCGGACAATCGATGAGCTGACGAAGGACCTGACCCATGAGTGAGTACCTGCCCGGACTGATCTGGCTGGTCATCCTCCTGGCCGTCAACGCGTTCTTCGTCGGCGCCGAATTCGCCGTCATCTCCGCCCGACGCTCCCAGATTGAGCCGAAAGCCGACGCGGGCAGCAAGGCCGCGAAAACCACCCTCTGGGCGATGGAACACGCCACGCTGATGCTGGCGACCAGCCAGCTCGGCATCACCGTGTGTTCCCTGGTCATCCTGAACGTCTCCGAGCCGGCGATCCACCACCTGCTCGAGTACCCGCTGGCCCTGACCCCGATCCCAGCAGAGGCCATCGGCGTGATCGCGTTCATCATCGCCCTGCTGCTGGTCACGTTCCTGCACGTGGTCCTCGGTGAGATGGTCCCGAAGAACATCTCCTTCTCCGTCCCGACCCGGGCGGCCCTGATCCTGGCACCGCCCTTGGTGTTCGTGTCGAAGGTCGTCAAACCTGTCATCTGGTCGCTCAACGGCATCGCCAACGCAATCCTGCGCCTGTTCAAGGTCGAACCGAAGAACGAGGCGACCAGCGCCTACACCCTCGATGAGGTCGCGACCATCGTGGAGCAATCCACCAGGGAGGGGATGCTCGCGGACGGCAGCGGCACCCTGACGAACGCCTTCGAGTTCACCTCGAAGACCGTCGCCGACGTCGAAGTACCCATCGGGGACATCGTGCACCTGCCCGAGACGGTCAGCCCGGCCGATATTCAGCGCACCGTCGGAGAGCACGGGTACTCCCGGTACATCCTCACCCGCGACGGGGAACCGGCCGGGTACCTGCACCTCAAGGACGTCACCGACCTCTCCACCCCGGAAGCCTTCACTGCCCAGGTGCCGGCCAAGCGGATCCGCAGGCTCGCGTCCGCGTACCGCAGCAGCGACCTCGAGGACGCCCTGGCCACCATGCGCCGGACGGGCGCGCATGTTGCCCGGGTCTTCGACGCGGAGGGCAACACCACCGGCATGCTCTTCCTCGAAGACATCCTCGAAGAACTCGTCGGCGAAGTACAGGACGCCACCAGCACTGCATAGAAGCAACACCACTGGTGCTGGTGCTGGTGCTGGCGCAGGCGCCTCCGCTCGGAGGCCTGCGCCAGCACCATCAACCTTCCGACCAATGACCTCAGGAATGGCTTTCCTGCCGCCACACGTACTGCCAACTGCTTCGTGACTAAGGACCACCTGTGTGCGTGCCTGGTCGTTCCACGACGGAACCTCAATCAACCGTGCGGCCGATGCCGGGCAGGAAACGACCAACCCTCGCTGTGTACGTGGCGTAGGCGCTGTGATGGGTGTGGTTCAGGTAGGGCTCTTCGACGAATCGAACCTGAATCTCCACGGCGAGGAACAGGCAGGCCAGTGCGGCCGCACTGACCAGAGTAGGGACCATGAGCGCAATGCCGGTCATGGCTGTGAGCATGGCGGTGAAGATGGGATTGCGGACCACGGCGAACAAGCCGGTGGTGACGAGGTCGGTGCGTTCGGTGGGATTGACGCCAATGCGCCAGGAAGCGCCCATCCCGCTTTGGGCGGCTAACGTGCCAAGAAAGCCGATGACGGCGACGATGAACCCGGCCCAGGCAAGTCCGGGCAGTCGGGGTGGAAGGAGGACGCCGGCGACGGCCAGGGCGGGACCTGCGGCGCCGAGCACCATAGCTGCAATGAAGAGGATGCCGCCCCACCATTCGAGGGACCCGGGGGTTCCGCTGATGCCTTGGAAACCGGTGGATCCGGTTCTGCGCCGGTGAATCCAGGACCGGACCCCGAACGTGGTGATGACGCCGATGGCGTAGAGGACCAGCGCGAGCAGTGATGTTGCCTGCAGGGACATGGGTGGCCTCAATTCCATCAACTACTCGGGGCTGGGTGAGTCTACGGAGGCGCGGGGGCGGGTGGCGGTGGCTTTAGGTGAAGACGTGGAGGAAGCGGAAGAACACGGATGCGGCGACGGCAATCCAGGCTAGGACGATGATTGGTCCGACCCACGCGGCGAGGCCGCGGGTGAGGGCGGCGGGGGCGGGGATGACACCGTGGACCAAGTTCCGGACGGTGGTGAGGATGAACAGAGGGATCATGGCTGCCCACACGATCATGCAGTAGAGGCAGAGGATATAGATCTCGAACAGCGCCTGGCTCCACAACCAGGTCGCGAATACCGCCCCAAGGGTGACTCCGATTTGGAGGCCGGCCCAGTACCAGCGGTTGAACCGGGCGCCGGCGAGCAGGGCCATGCCGGTGGTGATGATGATCGTGAAGCCGACGAGCCCGATGAAGGGGTTGGGGAAGCCGAAAAGCTCGGACTGCCAGGTCTCCATGACCTGCCCGCAGGACACCCACGGGTTGATGTCACAACTCGTGACGTGGTCCGGGTTCCGGTAGAGCTCGAGCTTTTCAAGGATCAGGATCCCGGCGGCGACCCATCCGATGACACCGGTGACGACGAGCATGATTCCGAAGGGTGTCCTGCGGGCGAATCCGGGTACGGCGGACAGCTCATCCTGCCCGCTTCCTGGGGACGCTCCGACGTCGCTGCTGGTGTGAACCATGGTCCTTAGTCCTCGATGGCGGTTTCGATGAGGCTGCGGAATTCCTCGGCCGTGGCGGGCTGGATCTTCCGGCCTTCGAGAAAGAACGTTGGGGTCCCTTCGACGTTCAGGGCCATGCCGTCGTTCTTGTCGATGTTGACGCGTTCCATGGTGGCGGGATCGGCAATGGCCGCGTCGTAGGCGGCCATGTCCAGACCCAGGTCCTCGGCGTAGCCACGAAAGACCGGGGAACGGTCCTCGTTGGTGTGGCTCCATTCGGTCTGCTTTTCGTACATCACCGAGTGCAGTTCCTTGAACTTACCCTGCTGCGCGGCGGCCTCGACGGCGGCGGCTGCGGTTTCGGAGTTCGGGTGTCCGGGCAGCGGGAAGTAGCGGGCGACGACGGTGAGGTTCTCCCCGTATTCCTCGGAAAGCTCCTCCACGAGCGGGTACGCGGCGAGGCAGGACTCGCATTCGAAGTCGAGGAACTCGACGAGGACGGCCTTCTCGTCGGGCGCCTGGGACAGGCGGTGGCTGTCCTCACGGACGACGTCGGCCGCGGTGGACGTCGCGCCGGTGGCCTGACCCTCATCTTTGCCGAGCGCGTTGAAGATGATCACCAAACCGATGGCGAGAGCGACGGCGGCGAGCAGTCCGATCACGACCCGGTTCTGCAGGCTCATGCCCTTTTTCGCGTCAGGGGTGGTGGTCGGTGCGGGGGCGGGGGTCGGCACGGTGGTGTCTCCTCGTCATGGAACTGCGTGGTCGTGCTCATTCCCCGCCGAGTGCAGGGAACTCATGGTGGATCTGGTCTTGCTCGGTGTTCTAATCGTGCGTGCAGCAGGTGCAGGACGCCTTCGCGGTCGTCGACGTCCCGCCTGCGACGGGGTCTGCTGTCACGGCTGCGGTGGTGCCTGCCGTGCTGTTCGCTATGGTGCCGGGCCCTGTGGGCGGTGCCGTCAGTGTCAACGGCGAGGTCCCCGGGGAAGTGGTGGTGTTTGAAGTGGTCGAGCTTGCCGTGATGTCGGTGCTGCAGCACGAGTCAGTGCCGCCGTCCGGGGTGCTTCCACAGGTATCAACGCGTCCGTCGTCATCGAGGTTTCCGAACGATGGTGCGCAGCAGGAGTCACCCTTCCACGCCTCGCGGCCTTCCTTGAGGGCGACGGCGGCGATGACCAGGGCGGCGATCGGGTCGGCCCAGGACCAGCCGAGCGTGCTGTTGAGCAACAGGCCCACCAGCAGGACGCCGGAGAGGTAGGTGCACAGCAGGGTCTGCTTGGAGTCCGCGACGGCGGAACGGGAGCCGAGTTCGCGCCCGGCCCGGCGCTGCGCCCAGGACAGGAACGGCATGACGGCCAGACTCACTGCGGCGAGGATGATCCCGACCAGGGAGTGCTGGGGTTCGGACGCACCGAGCAGGGTCCGGACGGCGTCAAAGGTCACGAATGCGGCGAGGCCGAAGAAGGAGAACGCGATCAGGCGCAGCGCGGTCTTCTCACGCGCTTCCGGGTCGCGGCCGGCGAACTGCCAGGCTACGGCCGCCGCGGACAGCACCTCCACGATCGAGTCCAGTCCGAACCCGATCAGGGCGCTCGAGGACGCGACCGTACCGGCGCTGATCGCGATGACCGCTTCGATGACGTTGTACGTGATCGTTGCGGCCACGAAGAGGCGGATACGCCGGGACAGGACTGCGCGTCGCTCCACGGTCGGGGTGGGGCGTGCTGGCTGCACTGTTGCGGGTGGGGTGTGAGTGCTCATCAGCAGCAGGCCTTTCCGGCGACGTGGCCCTCCCTGGTGGTACAGCAGCACTCGGCGTCTGCGACGGCAACGACATTGAGCAGGGCTGTGAGCGCGACACCCAGCTTCTTGTCGGCCAGCTCGTACCGGACTCGGCGACCCTCGGGAACGGCGACAACCAACCCGCAGCCCCGCAGGCACGTCAGATGATTCGACAGGCTTTGCCTACTCACCCCAGCCAGCTCAGCCAGGTCACTGGGGTAGGCGGGACCCTTCCTCAGTGTCAGAAGTACCTGTGCGCGGGTCGGATCGGACAGGGCGTACCCGAACTTCGCGAGGACGGCTGGCTGTTGCAAAGTTTTCACACCCAAAATGATACACCGTGGTCTGTATTGAGGATGAGCAGGGCATACAGGGGTCTCGCACATAAGAGTGCCGGTGGATGCGACTCCTTCCTGCAGACCACCCAGACGTCTTGGCGCTGGCAGCCCCTCTACATCGAAAGTGCCGTAGATGTGGGCGGTCCGCAACGCGTCCGGGAACGAAGAGACAGCACCGGACGGCACGAGCGTGACGGTAAGGTCAGCAGGGCAAGAACGAGCACGGTCGGGCGTTAAGTGGAGTGTCAACAACTGATGGGGACGGGAAAGGACGGCGGCATGCAGGTCACTGCTTCGGTGCGCCTTATCCGATCCATCATCGTGACTTCCTGCATGATGTCCCTCGCGCTCGGCGCCCATGTAACAGGTGAAGGCTCCTTGCCTGCCTGGCCCCTCCTCGCTGGGCTGGCAGTGTTCGCCCTGGTGCCGGTCGCCTTCTTAGCCGGGCGCAGGCTGTCCCTCCCGGTCCTGGGCGGGCTGCTCGTGGGCGGGCAGGTCCTGCTGCATCATGCCTTTGAGATGCTCGCCGGCCCGGCGTCCTGTGCACCCCAGGGCACGCACGGCGCCGGGGTGGATCATGCGGCGTTCGTGACGCAGTGCTCACCGGTGGGGTCGGCATCCGAGCACCTTGTTCCGCATCTAATCGATAGTGGCGCGGCGCCGGTCATGGTGATCGGACACCTGCTGGCCGTCGTCGTAATGGTGTGGGTCCTCTCACGGGGTGAGGACACTTTCTGGTCTCTTCTGGCTTGGCTGCGGCCCTTGATTGGGCTCCCGGTGACGGTGCCGGTAACAGGTCGGCCAAAGCTGCCTGAATACGCCGAACGGCCTGTCGCTCCTCCCGCCCGACGGAATCTGCCTGCCGATGTGCGACGAGGTCCCCCGGGGCTCATGCTTTGGAAAGTAGCGGTCGGCTGATCCTTCGTGCATGCACGTGATCGGTCGGTTGCCTGCGCGACCCCTTCAACCCATCACTGTTCAGCGCCCGCGGCTCACTTGTCGCTGGGGCCCACGAAAGGCACACCCCCATGCTTGCTTCATTCATTCCTGCCCTGCCCGTCGACCCGTCATGCGACGGTTCCGCTCGTACCCGCACCGGCATTGTCCGCCGGGCAGGCGCTGCCGGCCGCCCTGCCCGCCGGACCCTTCGCCGTATCGCCGCTGTCGCTGCGACGTCGGGTCTGCTGCTCGTCGGCGCCGGAGCCGCCTCCGCGCACGTGAGCGTCGAACCGGCATCGACGACAGAAGGCGGCTACTCCCAATTGACGTTCAGCGTTCCCAGCGAATCGACCGACACCACCACGAACAAGATCGAGGTCGCACTTCCCACCGAAACGCCCTTCACCTCCGTCCGTGTGAAGCCCGTCGAGGGATGGACCTCCGAGGTGATCCGGGGAGATCTGCCCGCTTCGGTCGAGGTAGACGGCGCGACACTGACCGAGGCGCCGCTGACCGTGATCTGGACGGCCAAGGACGAGGAGCACCAGCTCAACGCCCAGCAGTACCAGACGTTCTCGCTCTCTGTGGGAACACTCCCGGAGGCCGGCACCACAGTCCAGCTTCCCGTCACGCAGTCCTACGCGGATGGGACCGTCCGTGTCTGGGACGAACCGGCCATCGAAGGTGAGGAAGAGCCCGAGAACCCGGCACCGTCCTTCGTCACGACCGCATCCGACGGCACGGACTCTCACGGCGCGGCCAGCACCGAAGCCACCGAGGAAGCAGCGGCGGGCACCACCGAGGTCGACACCGAGCAGGCCTCCACCACCACCGACATGACGGGCACCACTGTCGGATGGATCGGTCTGGGCGCAGGCGTCCTGGGACTCCTGATCGGCGCCCTGGCCCTTGCCCGTACCCGCGGTCAGCGCCAGAACTAGCGGCGCTGAAGCCAGGGTGGGGTGCCGTCTCTCACGTCACCCCATCCTGGCTTTGTCCGGAAGGAACACTCATGACACCACAACCACGCACCACCTCCACCTCCACCTCCACGGTGGTCTTTGCCTCTCGCCCTCGGTCGGGGCGCTTCGCACGGATGGCAGCCCTCCTTCTGGCCTCTACCCTGTTGCTGCTGGGGCCAGTTAGTGCAGCGAATGCGCATGATGAGCTGGCTGCCAGCTCTCCCGCGGCGGACGCGAGTCCTGAGGTGGCTCCCACTGAAATCGTCCTTACCTTCACCAACCCGCCCTCGGGCATCGGAGCGGACATCATCGTTTCGGACAGCACCGGCACCAAATGGTCACAAGGCCCTGCCGAAGTAGTGAACAACACGGTGAGACAGGCCCTTCGATCAGGTGCACCAGCCGACACCTACACAGCACAATGGCGGGTCGTGTCCTCCGACGACCACCCCATCGAAGGGACATACTCCTTCACGAGCACCACCGCTCAGACAGGATCCGCAGACAACCCGGGACCAGCGGCCGAGTCAAGCGCCCCAAGCGCAGAAACCGGCGATACCGCATCCGCATCGCCACAGGCCGCCGATCCGGCCGGTTCCTCCACCGGACTGCCGGACTTCGTCATCTATCTGGCCATCGGCGGCATCCTGATCGCAGGCGTCCTGGCGCTGCTCACGCGACGCCTCCTGAACAAACGCTAAGAGCACAACCCCCCCGACCTCCGGCGCCTGCTCCCGCGTCCGCCTCTCGTGCGGACGCGGGAAGCAGGCCTTAGAGGTACCTACCAAAGATCAGTGCGCAGCACCTGCCCCATCCCGCATCACTGTCTGAAGGTCACCTACTTCGTGAACATCGAACTACTCTTCGCCCGCACCGACGCTGACATGGTGGAGCTCCGGCAACGAACCGAACGATCCCTGACGGATCTTGCGCCCTACGCCAATATCACCCTCGTCAGAAGCGCCGCCCGGAAAGCCCCGCCCAAGCCGGTCCCGCAGAACCTGCCTGCACTGCTCATCGACAACACGATCGTTCCAGCAGACACTCCCCCAGCACCCCTATCAGACGAACCGGCTAGCACCATCCCAGGTACCCTCACGGGCTCACTGGAGCCCGGTACGCACCATGCCACGCATCCCATTCCGAGCCAGCACCAGATCACTGCACATCTTGCCCAGGCGCTGCTCACCGCCGGCCCGAAGGCCATCCGACTGCCCTTGGTGCACCGCAGAATCGTGGCCATTGCACTGCTGCTGATGCTCGCTGGGGCACTGTCCTCCACATTTCTTGCTTTCGGCCCCCTGCTCACGTTCACCGGCCTGCTTCTTCTGCCCATCGGGTTGGCAACCAATGGAACGCGTTCCCGCCGGCAACCCTTGATGCTCATAGCGGCTCTTGCAGCGTTCATGAGCGCGGTCTTTCTCCTGTGGTACTTCGGACCATTGCTTGTCAGTGACACGGATTCCGTGGAGCCTCCTGTCTCCGCCATTTTCTACGCCGCGCTGGCTTGCCTGTGCATCGCCTGGGCCGCCGCCCTGGCCGCACTTCTGGCACGCCGACGTCTACGACAGCAACTGAAGGACCGGTTGCTGCACCACCTCACCAACCCACCCCAGACATCAGCCGAAGAGTAGTGCAGCCCCCACCTTGATATCATCGCTACTTAACGATATAAACGTCATATGGCGATCAACTACGAGATGCACCAACACGAGGATGTGGCGCGCATCTTCCGGGCCCTGTCCGAACCTTCCCGGCTGACACTGATTCACTGCCTGGCAGATGGCCCCCACCGGGTCGGTGAGCTGTCGGCACACCTTGGCCTCGCGCAATCAACGGTCTCGGCGCATTTGGCACTGCTCAGGGACGCCGGGCTCGTTGCGGCGACTCCCGATGGGCGAGCGACCCTGTACCGGCTTGCCCATCCCGGCCTGGATGATCTCCTGCATGCCGGTGAACGTCTCGTCACCCCGGAAACTCAGGACGACTCCCACCCTGGGCACCACGACAAGCCCCTGCTCACACCTGCGGCGGATACGGCGCCTCCGGTGTCCACTGGGCGTCGATCTACAGAAGATGCCGCTCTCCCGGATCCCGTGGTGTCGGCATGAGCGCCGGGCACGGCAGTCACTCGGGACACGCGGGATCCGATGACGGGCGTGGCGCTGGCGGAAACGCCGGCAAGCACGACGGAGACGGTGGCGGCAGGAGCTCTGGTGGCGGGCATGGGCATTCTCATGGTCTGACAGCTGGAGGTGCGCATCGGGGCCGGCTCGTCGCCGCCCTGACCATCACGCTCTCGGTCATGCTGATCGAGGTGGTAGGCGCTGTAGTGTCCGGGTCGTTGGCCCTGTTGGCCGACGCCGGTCATATGCTCAGTGACTCCTTTGGCCTGGCTATCGCCATTTTCGCCACCTGGCTCGCGGCCCGACCGGCAACAGAGCGACGCACCTTCGGGTGGAAGCGGGTCGAGGTGCTCGCGGCCCTCGTCAACGGCCTCATCGTTGGCGTCATCGGCGTACTGATGCTGATCGAAGGAACGAAGCGCTTCCTCACGCCCGTGGAGGTCGATGCCCCCATCATGCTGATCGCGGCGGCGCTGGGGCTGATCGCAAACTTCTTCGCCCTGCGGCTGCTCATGGGAGGGCAAAAGGAAAGCCTCAACGTCCGCGGCGCCTACCTCGAGGTCCTGGGCGACATGCTCGGATCCATTGCTGTCATCGTTGCGGCCCTCGTCATCGGGCTCACCGGATTCGCGCGCGCCGACGGCCTAGCAAGCATTGCCATCGGCATCCTGATCCTCCCCCGCGCATACAGCCTCCTCAAGGCCGTGGTCCTGGTGCTTTTGGAGGCGACGCCGGAGGAAACGGATCTCGCCGAGGTCCGCCGGCACATGGAAGAAGTACCCGGCGTCGTCCTCGTGGACGATCTGCATGCCTGGACGATTACTTCAGGCCTGCCGGCACTGACCGCGCACGTACAAATAGACGCTGACGCGTTCACCAGCGGCCGCGCCGAACGAATCCTGGCCGAGCTCAACGCCTGCATCAGCGAACATTTTGATATCCGCCACTCCACCTTGCAACTCGAGCCAGCGACAGGCCGCCACGACCACTGCTAGGCGCACCGCAGGGACCGGCCTGCACGGTCAGTGATGTTCCGCCTCTGAAGGCCGTTGGACCCAGATCCGCTGCGCGTCAGGGATGCTGAGGCGCATCACAGGGCGCGGTCCGGATGGTTCGGTGGAGATCGTGAGGTCGTACTCGCTTCGTTCGTGCACGGTGATGGCGCTGCCGGGGCGGATGTTGTGTACGGCCAGGAGCCGCAGCAATTCCGGTTTCCTGTCGTCAATACGCAGCACGATGCCCTGCCGGTCGGGGCCGAGATCATCGAGGAGAACGAACGCGGATACCGGCGCTCTACCAGCGGCGTCGGGGATGGGGTCCCCGTGAGGATCATGAGTGGGATGGCCTAGACGCGCGTTGATCGCCTCAAGTAGGCGGTCCGAGACGGAATGCTCGAGTAGCTCGGCTTCATCATGGACCTCGTCCCAGGCGTAACCGAGATCCCGGACAAGCCAGGTCTCGATGAGCCGATGCCGTCGCACGACCGCTATCGCGCGCGCGACCCCTGCCTCGGTGAGATTCAAGGGTCCGTACGGAACGTGATCGACGAGCCCCAGAGCGGCAAGCTTTTTCACCATGCCGGTCACCGATGCCGGAGCGACCGCGAGCTTCGACGCCAACACCGAAGGAGGGATGGGCTCGTCCTGCCACTCCGTGTGCTGATAAATGGTCTTGAGGTAGTCCTCGACCGCCGCGTTGGGCAGGGTTCCTTGCCGTTGTGTCGTCATCAGTAAACAGGTTCCATGTCGTGAGCTGTCGTGAGCTGTCGTGAGCTGTCGGTGGCCTGGGCGGTCTGCCTGTCGGTCTGTCTGTCGGTCTGTCTGTCGGTCTGCCAATCCGTCTGCCAGTTGGCTGATGGTGGCCGGTCCTTGGGCTGACCATGAGAACGTCACCTGCACGCAACAGGCTACAGGCGCTGATTCGGCCGTATTAGCGATCGATGATTGACGTGGGATTTGAGCCCCGACCATCGACGGACCTTACCTGCGATGTATCAGAACCGGCCTGTGGCCGTCGAGGCTGCGCGCGGCTGGTCGGCCTGGTTTTCCTCTGATGCCGCCTCGCGGTGGAGTCATCCGCTACCGGTGAACACCAGGTAGAGCAGTGTCAGATTCAGTGTCACCAGCAGGGCTGCGACGACAGCGCCAATCAGGGTCGTCCACCACCTGTCTTGGTGATCTCCCATGATGTCGGCGCGCGTGCCGAGGTAGACCAGGGGAATCAGGGCGAAGGATATGCCGAATGAGAGCACTACCTGGCTGAGGATCAGCGCCTGCGTCGGATCGACCCCGAAGGCAAGGATCAACAGCGCCGGAATGAGGGTGATGATGCGCCGCGTGCCCAGAGGAATCTTCACCCGCAGCAGGCCGTGCATGATTTCGGCTCCCGCATACGCGCCGACGGAGCTCGATGCCAGACCCGACGCGAGCAGCCCGATCGCGAAGAGCGTCGCGATGACAGGACCGAGAACCTCGGCGATCGCCCCGTGGGCGCCCTCCAGCGTTCCCGTATCGTCGCGGCCCTGCAGGGACGTGGCAGCCAGGAGCAAGATGGCGAGGTTGACTGCGCCAGCAATGGTCAAAGCGATTGTGACATCCCAGCGGGTGGCACTGAGTAGCCGTGGCACCGCTGTCTGGGGACGCCGCGGAAAGCGGTCGCGTGCCAACGCTGAATGGGCGTAGATCGCATGCGGCATGATCGTCGCACCAAGGATGGACGCGGCCAGCAGGACGGACTGGCTGCCATCAAAGGCCGGTAGGAGACCTGCGGCGACGTCGGTCGGTTCCGGCGGGCTGAGGAACACTCCTGCGGAAAAGCCGATCGCGACGATGAACATCATCGAGATGATGAGCCGTTCGAAGACCTGGTGCCGGCCGTGGCCCTGGAGCTGCAGAACGGCAAGAGACACTGCCCCGGTAATGAGCCCGCCGACGACCAGGGGAAGGTCGAACAGGATGTTCAAAGCGATGGCCCCGCCGAGAATCTCTGCGATGTCTGTCGCCATGGCAACCAGCTCGGCCTGCAACCAAAAGCCGCGTCGCGCCCAGCGTGAGCTGATCCGCTCCCCCAGTATTTCCGGCAGACTCTTGCCGGTGACGATGCCGAGCTTCGCGGAAAGATACTGCACGAGCCAGGCCATGACGTTTCCGAGGACGACCACCCAGACCAGCAGGAATCCGTAGAGCGCTCCGGCGGTCATGTTGCTCGCGACATTTCCTGGATCGAGGTAAGCAACCCCGGCTACCAGTGCCGGTCCCAGCAGCCAGATCGTCCTGCCCCCACGGAGGGGTACCTCTGGCGCAGGACCAGCCTCGAGGGACTCCTCGGAAGAGATGGGTGCGGAATGCTGCCGGAACATGAGCCGACGCTAGCATTTTTAGCCGTACCTAAACAGAGGTGGCGTGCTGGGAGGAATCTTTCCCCCGCAGGTACTCGTTATCCCTGCCTTCATTGAGCTACAAGGGTCTTGTCAGTCCAGGCGAAAAGCCATCGTCCCCTGATGCAGCATGTCCCCGAGAGAGGGATTCCTTTGTCAGGAGCAGGTGGTCCTGTCGATCGTGATGTTCAGGTCATGGGGCACCGAGAACTGGCGTCCCGCCGTTGAGAAACCGACGAGGATGTCATCGGCGGTGCCACGGGTAGCGGCATCGTTGAGCGCTACGGATACCACGATGTTGATGTGCTGGTCCGGTTCGAAGCTGTATCCAACAGCTGGGACCGGCGTGACCGAGAACGTGCTGGGTTCCGACGCGGAGGGCGACGGGGTGGGAGTGGCGTTGTGGGTCGCATTTCCGTGCTCGGAGGCTTGTGCGGGCGAAGCGCCGTGGTTGCCGTGGCCCTCCCGGTTCGCGGGTGCCACCTTGGCATCGACTTGTCGCAATCCCTGCGCGTCGACGAGGTCAATGCTGTCGAAGGTGAACGTTTCAAGTGTCGGGTTATACAGCATGATCGTGTACTGCAGGAAACTGTCCTGAGGCTGCACGCCGCACAGCGTGGCGCCATCGGCACGAATGTTCAGGGGATCATCATCAAGGCTTTCGGTGATGAAAGTTGCCGCATCGTTTTCCGTACCGTCGGCGGCGCTGGTCGCGCCACCGTCTGCTGAACCGTCCGGTATTGCGGTATCGCTGCTTGAGGGCAGTGGAGAACTGCCCTCCTGCTCACCTGTAGCGCCCTGATTGTTTGCATTTGCCGCGTTGACGTTAAGAGGGTTTTCCTCTGTGACCGCGCATCCTGCGAGGGCGGCGATGAGGAGTGCGCCTGTCGCGAGGCGGATCGTTCGATGGTGCGGTGTGTTCATGCGAGAACAGCCCCTGGTGGTGCGGAAGTCCCCGGCGAGGCCCGGAACCCTGACCAATGTGATTCGAACCACCCACCTCGAAGGCTTGGTTCGATCGTCAGATCAGAACCCAAGATGTGGAAGGGTTACCTGCGGCCCTGATCGAAGGGGGCGGAGCCGGGGTGGAACACCATGAACAGTCTGTCCCACCCCGGGCGCCGTCTGGGGTCAGCTGTCAGGCACCTGACCCCATCCCTCGCACATGAGGATGCATCGACGTTATGACCTGTACCTGTGTGTGGGCTGGAAGATCCACCGGAATGTTCCCTAATGGCCCGTACCAAATGATCCGTTACCTCCTCTGAGGAACCCATGACCGGTCCGTGGAAGAGTTGGAACCGGATCTGGGCTTGGGGTTGGGCCTGGACCATCTCAATGATCACGGGTCAGCTGGGATGCTCCTAGGCTGATGCGCGTCCGACAAAAGGGAGATCGTGGGCGAGTTGACTGAGGATGCCGATGCCGTTGCACGGCAACCACCTTTGCGAGTCCGGCTGCGCCTGCTCATGGAGCGCGTCGCGGCCCGGGATGAAGCGGCCTTCGAGATGCTGCTGACTCTGATGGGGCCAAGGATCTTCGCGGTAAGCGCCAAGGTCCTCATCAACCCCCACATCGCACTGGAAGTCACACAGGAAGTCCTCTTTGAGATCTGGCGCAAGGCCGACACCTACGACACTGAGCGCGGTCATCCCGACACCTGGATCGTGACCATGGCCCATCGTCGCGCCTTGGATAGGCGGGACAGCGAAGAACGCACCACACGACACGACACCGACTACTTCATCCGGAACTTCACCCGCGAGTACGACCAGACATCAGAAACTGCGCTGGACACCGTTGAACACGACAGTGTCAGGGCGCTCCTTAAACACCTGGCACCCAAACAACGCGAAGCACTCTACCTCGCCTTCTACGACGGGCTGACCTACGAACTGGTCGCTGCCCGGCAGTCCGTACCACTGGCCACGGTCAAAACCCGGATCAGGGACGCCCGCATCGTCCTGCGCAAGAAGCTCACCGCACCGACAGCCGCCAGACACCCTGACCACCCCTGACCAGCCCGGCCCGACCAGGGCTGGTCAGGTTCACCGGCGGAGCGTCCGTGCGCAGAAGTGATCCGAAAAACCGAGGTGAAAAAGAACAGACGCATCTTTCCCATCCGTAACGGCGAGTGTGCCGAATCACATACAGACGCGCCCGCCACGGTCGCGGACTCACCGCACAGTGAAGGATGTTCCCCATGAACAAGAAGATGCGACTTCTCGCAGTTCCGACCCTGGCTCTTGGCGTCGTCGCCATGGCCGGAGCCCCCGCTATGGCTGACCACGCAGCCGGCTCCTACTCGTCCACGCTGGGCCAGCTCAACGGCACCACCGGCACCGGCACCGTCACCGTTGACGTCCAGGGCACCACCGCGACCGTCAACCTTCAGGTCAACGGCCTCGCCGAGACCTTCATGGACGGCCCCTACCCGCACGTCCAGCACATCCACGGCCTGGCCATGGGAACCTGCCCGACCAGCGCCGATGACGCCAACGGCGACGGCATCGTCAGCGTCACCGAAGGTGCCGGCAAGTACGGTGGAATCCAGTCGACGCTGACCACCAGCGGTGCCACCGGACCCGAAGAGGGCCTGAACCTCGCCCTCGGCGGCCAGGGTGGCAGCTACACCATCTCGCGTTCCTTCGAGATCAACCAGGGAACCCAGGACGCATTGGACGCCGGCACCGCCGTCGTCGTCGTCCACGGCCTGGATCCCGCAACGGCCGGCGTCTCCGAGGAAGTGTTCAACTCCCCCAGTGACCTCGACCCCAAGCTTCCCCTCGGCGCCACCTCCCCGGCCCTGTGTGGAAACCTCGCCGCTTCCCAGATGGGCGCCATGCCCAACGGTGGCGCCGACACCGGTGTCGCGCAGGACACCGACAGCAGCGTCGGCATGTACGCCCTCGCCGGCGGCCTGGTCCTCGCAGCAGCAGCAGGCGGAACGTTCGTTGTCCGTCGTCGCGGCTCCAACTAGCCTGACCACAGCACCACTGAACTGATCGGATACCTTTCAGACCATGATTAGTTCACCCAGCGGCCGCCGTCGAAACCTTCTGGTTTCGACGGCGGTCGCTGCTGTTCTCCTCACCGGATGTGGTGCGCCAGCCACCCCGCAGGCAGAGACCAGCACACCACCCAGCACCTCACCCAGCAGCACTGCCACCCCCACCGCGGATGCCTCCGCCTCGAGCCCGGCGTCGGCGCCCAGTACACCCGCGACCCCGGCACCTGCTACCGCGGCCGCCCCGGATGTTTTGCCGGAATCGGCTCCCGTCTCCTTCAGCATTCCGGCCATCGGCGCCGGATCGGACCTCCTCGCGTTGGGGCTGCGAGAGAACGGTTCCCTCGAGGTACCACCGGACGGACCTGGCGCCCCCGCCAGCTGGTACAACCAGTCCCCCACCCCCGGCGAGCAAGGGCCAGCGGTCCTGCTCGGGCATGTCAACGCCACCGACGGCGGCCCCGGCGTCTTCGCGAACCTCCGCACGCTCAAGGCCGGCGACATCATCGACATCACCCGCGAAGACGGTACGACGGCGAGCTTCGCCGTCGAACGCGGCGAGCAATATCCCAAGGACAACTTCCCCACCCTGACCGTGTACGGGAACACCGCGGGCTCAGAGCTTCGCCTGATCACCTGCGACGGCTACGACCCCGACACCGGACTCTTCGACGACAACTATGTCGTCTACGCCAAACGCGTCTGATTACACCAGGGCCAGACGGTGAAACCCGAACGTCTCTCACCGCCCCTTCCGTGCGGCCTGTCCCACCGCGCCTCACATGCACAGGCACCCGCCTTTTACACCTGCCCTACCTGCTGGCCGGTAAGTGATGGTTGAGGCTCGGTGCGGATTGATGTGCTGTCCTGTGGGGAAAGCTCTGCGAAATAGTTCACGGTAAGATGTATTCGATGGGTCATGGTGGCACCATCTCGGAGCTGAACGCTCCGATATACGGCTCGTCTGGCGTACCTGAACAGGCTCACCTGTTCGCGGTCGTGGGATGTGACAGGATCGGCACCTTTTTCATGAACCCCTGGTTTGCAGCAATGATCCCTCTGGCCATCATCGTGGTGCTGGGTTCCATTGCCTTTTTCATTGGCGTCAAGGGGTACCTGTCGAACGATCGCGACGACTTGGACCGGGACCCTGAACCGTCGCCCGCGACCGCCAGGCACTCCCCCGGCCCTCGGCCAACGTCCGCTTCGAGCTCGACCGAACGAGCGACACAACAAAATGCCTTGCGGGGCGCGATCGTCGCGAGCGACCGCTTGGTCTCGCGCGCCTCCCACGAGCGGGCTGTTCTGGTGCAATTCATCGACCTGTACGCGCCTGGCACCATCTCCATCCAGGAGTTCCTCTCCAACCTCCGGGCGGACTACTCCCGACGCGTCACTTTCGTCGCGCGTCACCTGCCCTCAAATGAACAGGCGCATCTGGGTGCCACGGCCCTGGAAGCCGCCGAGCGTCAGGGTTGCTTCCTTCCCTTCCTGGAAGCAATCACGCTGAGCCCGGACGCCCAGGAACTTCCCCGCCTGTACACCCCTGCCACCGTGGACACCTATCTGGGCGTGGCCCGTGAGCTAGGTCTCGACAGCGCACGATTCGAAGCCGACATGCGAAGCCCCGAGGTGCAGTCACTCATCGAGGCCGACCGGATCGAAGCTGCTGGTGTCGGCGTGACCCGAGCCCCCGCGCTGATCCTTCTCGATGACCAGAACCACAATGCTTTGACGTCACTAGATGACTTCCGCGAGGCGGTTCGACTCGTCGCAAGCTAGCGATCCGCAGGCCTTCCCTTCGAGCACCAACGTCCTAAATCCGAGGCACAAGAGCTCCAGGGGCCAAATGATGAGGGATGCTGCGTCAGTCGTACTGCTCGCGGGTCAAGGGGTTCCTATCGCCGGCGATCGTGGTGTTCGGAGCGTTGTCTGAGCTGCTCGAGGTAGGCGTTGTACGCGTCGAGCTCCGGGGTTCCCTCCCGATTGTGCTTGCGGTCGATAGCCCGTGAGGTCACGGTGTCGTCGCGTTGCCAGCGCACCATGATGATCAGGAGCATCAGCACCGAGGGAAGTTCCCCGTAGGACCAGGCCAGGCCGCCGGCGATGCCCTGATCGGTGAGCGGGTCCACGTCCCACCCTGCGGGCAGGGTGCCGAAGAAATCGACGACAGGGGTGGTCGCCATCATCAGGACGACGCCGAAGAACGCGTGGAGGGGCATTTCGGCGAAGATGTCGAGGAACCGGCCGAAGTGGGATTGTTTCACCGGTAGAGGGTCCGTCGATAGCACGGGGACGGTGAAGAGCACCCCGGAGATCAGAAACAGCAGTTCAAGGGTGATGTGCCCGTACCAGGACGGCAGCATCGCGTCGGCAATACCGCTGAGGTAGACCCCATAGAAGCTGACAAGGAACACCGGGATCATGAATGCCGGATGAAGGGCGATCCGAGCGGATCTCGAGCGCAGTCCCGCGTGAGCGAGCCGGAGGATCGGGCGCCCAACGCCATGGTGAGGGGTGGCGCGCAGCAACAAGGTGCCGGGCCGACCCAGGACCAGAAGCGGGGGGACGGCCATCATGAGCGTCAGCTGCTGGAACATGAAGACGGAGAACATGCGCAGACCGTAGCCTTCGACTCCGGCACCCATGGTGATCATGATGATGGTGCAGCCCGCCAAGAAGATCGCCGTCCGCCACAGCGGCCAGGAACGACCCATCGACCACAGGCGGATCGCGCCAGCCAGATACAGCACACCCAGGACCAAAGCGATTCCGGGGATCAGCGGGATCGGTTGCAGGGTCGGCGCCAGGTAGGTTGCCCACGACGGCGGGGCCTCCGGTATCCACACCGGTCCACTCACCCACGGATCACTCACTGATGTACAACCATCCCAACTTCACGGTCTCGCCAACGTCTAGCTCATTCATCCCCACGGATCGGGTACCGGCACTCCGCACCCTCCGCAGTCCCAAAAATGGAAGCAGACACCTAACGAACAGTGCTAGCAATCCGTGCCGGACCTTCAGCCCGGAGTGGCATCCACACAGGTAGCGACTGAAGCGCACTAAGAGACAAGCAGACAATGAAATAGCGGTGAGTGCCCCCGTCCAGGGCGCTCACCGCTATCTCAGCTTGAGGGCGACCACTTCACCAGAGGGTGAAGTTAGCCTGCGACGCGCACGAAGGTCGATCCGGCGAGGTCGGACAGGGGGTGCTCCATGGTGAGGTTCGCACCATTCATGCCGCTGCTGATGACCTTGCCGCCACCGACGTAGATTGCGACGTGCCCCGGACGGACCACGAGGTCACCGGGGGCCGGGGTGGCGACGACAGTTCCGTACTGCAGGAACTGCATGGGGCCGAGGTCTCCGACGTTCTTGCCGATCGAGCGCAGTGCCCGCTCAGCAAGAACAGTGCAGTCCTGGATGGACCCGATCTGGGAGTAGGCCGATGCCACGATCGCCGCACCGACGCCGCTGGCGGGAACACTCGGGGCTGCGGGAGCCACCGGGGCGATCGGGGCGACAGTGGCCGAGGTCAGGGAGTACGTGGGCTGGGCTGCCGTGGGAGCGGGTGCTGCGGCAGGGGCGCTGTAGAAGACCTGGCCGGTGGGGGCGGCAGCGGGAACCGCGGCTGCACTGACAGAGACACTGGCAGCGGCACCGCCGGAAAGCTGGATCTGCTGGCCCGGGTAGATAACCGATGCGTAGGACAGGCCGTTGCTTGCCAGCAGCGCATCGAGGTTCACGCCGTGCTTGGCGGCGATGGCACCCATGGTGTCACCGGAGGCAACCGTGTAGACGCCTGCAGCAGCTGCGGCGGGGGCCTGCGCTGTGAGGGTGCTGGAGGTGTCCTGCGTGTAGGTGCCGGCCTGGGCCGCAGGGGCTCCAACAGCGAAGACGAGGCCGCCGGTAGCAGCTGCGATGATGGCCGGCTTGCCCAGCGCTACAGCGCCGGTCTTCGCGGAATACGACAGGCCCTCGAGGGCGATGGAGTGGGTGACGACAGCGCGGTGGCGCGCAGAAATGGACGGACGTGACATGGTGATTGCCTCTCCCATGCCTGCGGGGTGAGCTGTCGGGTTCGGATGGGAGTCACCCGGCCGTCCTCAATCCAGTCCTATGGCAGCACGCAGCGACGCCGTGCAGGAATGAGCTGATAGATCGACTTAACCCCGAGGGTCAACACACGAACGTGCGGTGACCCGGTGGAAACGTGGTTCCCCCGTCCCTGCCATATGGATTGTACGAACGGATCCCGGGAGCAGCGGCAGGGCTCGGCATTCTGCGCGGGAGAGCGATCTCGACGGGTGCCGGGATCACCTGAGGAGAATACCCCAGGATGGTATTTGATGTCACGTTCGCGTAACGAGACTGAGCGTGTTGCCACGACACGCGGACGAATTACTCGATACTGGGCGCTCGTGGAACTTCTAGCCCTGTTATTCGTTCAACCGCCCGCTATCGCTGGCGGATACTGGTGAGGGCCATGCATTTCACATGACCCAGGACCGCATCGACGGCAACCTACACCGGGCAGTAATGCGCCGACGATGATGAGGGGAACGACCATGACCACCCACATCGCACCGGAAGTCAGCGTCAGCACTACTACCGCAGCACAACCAGCCCACCAGACGGACCCGCCCGATGAGGCAGCACCCCATCAGCACGGATACGCGACCGATAGAAGCGCCTATTTGCGCCGACTCAAGCGCATCGAAGGTCAGGTCCGCGGAATAGCCCGCATGGTTGATGAGGACCAATACTGCATCGATATCCTCACGCAGGTTGCCGCCGTGAACAGCGCTATGCACGCCCTCAGCCTCGGGCTCCTGGAAAGTCATCTCGCCCACTGCGTCGCAGATGCTGCCCATGAAACCGCACGCCCAAACGACACAGCTGATTCCACGAGCACAGGTGCCGTCGACGCAAAAATCCAGGAAGCAACCAAGGCAATAGGCCGGCTACTGAGATAACAGCTGGCCCTCTTCACAACGTTCCCCTGCTACCCGAGGGTCACTTGTCGGCACCCTCAACCTGGCTGCGGGAGTGACCTCCACGCACAATCCCAAAGTCACTCCCCCTTTTTGCTTCCCTCCATCCGGCGTTCACCGTCTCGGGCCTAGCCCACCCCAAAGCCTTTTTCCTTCTCAAGATCTGATTCAGGCACATCATGGGGGCGAACCGGGCGCCTGCCAGCCTTCACCGCAGCCGATGGTGGTGTCCCATTGCTGAGGTCGGCTGCGAGAACGGCGACTACTCCTTCGCGTCCGATGTCTGTGGTTCCAACTCGTTCGGTGAGGAACTCTGCGAGTTTCTCCCTGCGGTCCACTGAGTCCCACAGTTCCTCGGCTCTAGCTACTGCTTGCTGCGTGTCGAGGTCATTCTGCAGGTCCCCGGCCGCGACGACCGCTGACTGTCGTTGGGCCTTTGCGTGGTCACGCTGGGCGTCCTGATCATTGCCTGCTCCGGGACCGTCGGAGATAGCGTCCGCTGCCACCTGTAGTGGTACTTGTCGGTGCTCCTCGAGGTACTCCTCAGGAGTCAGGTTGTACCGTGTGCGGATCTCGTCGTGTATGTGTTCGCGGGAAAGGCGGGCCATGTCATCGAACGGCTCCCACTGCTGTGCGAGGGCGTGCTGGGAGGCGATGTCCTCAGGTCTGGCCGCTTCCCAGAACTGCGGCTGGTGGACAGCTCCGAGCTGGGTCCGCATGACGGCTCGTTCGGCTTCGAACCGCTCCTGGAGCTGTCGACGCTCGGCGTCCTGGGCGCGCAGCATCTGCTCGTTCCGCTCTGCGCGCTGACGGGCGAGTATTTCGCCGAGCCTGCCTGCGACGGCAAGGGCTGACTGCAACTGCGGTCGGAACAGCCCCTCTGCCCCATCGGGTGTGTCATGGTTCATGCGCTATCTCCCTATCCCTTGATCCGGCACGTGCAGCTCTGTCTCGAAGTTCTCCGCAGGTCGCTGTCCTCGCAGCGGGCGCTTGGCCTCTGTCAAGGACGGCACCGCCTTCCGTTCCACACCGGCGGTGTGCTCCTGAGTGGTCAATGCTGCTGGCAGTCGCGGTTCGGGGACGTCGGGCAGCGGTGCTCCGACGATGCTCAGGTGCTCACGCACCGTCTCGGTCAGGAGATTTGCTTCGCGCAGCTCCTGATTGCTGGCCTGCATGTCGTGCAGGAGCCGGATGGTGCGGAGCATCTGCTGCATGATGAGCGTCTGCGCGACCGGTGACGGGGCGGTGGCGGCCGCGAGGAGGAACGCTGTGGTGCCGGACATCCGCAGTGCTGGCTTCACGGGTTCGCTGATGGTCACCCCTGACCGATGTGCCGAACGGGCCAGCACACGCGAGGCGTGGGCCAGCGGCCCGGGCTCAGCCTCAGTGGCCTTCGACCAAGCACCGAATACACCAGCGGCTTCACGGGCAACGTGCGCCCATGTCTGGTGATCACTCGGGTCGACCTGGGACATAACTCTGCGTGCCTTTGCCATGTCCAGTGCAAGCTTTCTGGCCGCCACCTCATCGACAGCTACCCCGCCGACCATGGATGCACGGATGCCGCGTCTCATGTCGGGTGCTTGGTTATGCACGACCCTTTGGTGGCGCTTGGCTGCCCACCATTCTTCGGCCGCTTCCTGGGACGCTTCCGGGGTGTCGGTCCACGCGGTGCGCAGCGCCGGCAGGGTCAGGTCCTTTGCGAGCTTCCCGCCGCCGAACCACACGGGGTCCATGCCCTTGGTTGGTCGCTCCGCGACGGAGTAGCCGGTGACGACAGAGCGGCCGCCGTCAGCGAAGCGGGCGCTGACGAGTAGCTCCTGGCAGCGAAGCCGGCGCACGAACTCAGCTTCGGAGAGGGAAGCGATGGCGCTGGAGCGAACAGTCCGCTCGAGGCGGTGTCGGGCTGGTTCCTTAGCTCCTCCCACCTGTCGGTCTGCCAGCTGTTCGGCTGGCTTCAGTCCGCGCTCGGAGTGCTGTCCCAGCTCGATGAGTCCAAACTGCTTCTCGAGGTTCCGGGCGGCGGTCTGCGCCTTCGGGAAGTCTGACCAGTCGCTCCACTTCGTGCCGTCCTCACGGACGCGGGAGGCGACGATGTGGATGTGGTCGTTGCCGGCGGTGCTCGTGCCGTGCTGTACGGCGACCCACTGGCACGCGGCCTTCCCGCTCGTCTCGGTGAAGCCCATGTCGTCCATGAACTTCTCCGCCATGTCCGCCCACTCACGGTCGCTGACAGGCCGTTCATCGGCACGTAGTGACAGAGAGCAGTGCCAGACGTGCTGGTCCATCTCGACGTCATTGATCCGCTTGTTGAGGTCAATTTCCTGTGCCGCGAGAACCGCCGACTGATCGTTGAGCTGCGCGTCTCCGAACCACGCCATGATCGTCGGGCTACCGGCTACAAGGTGCGGGTCGGTGTGCTCGTTGCTCTTTCCTGGACCGACCAGATACTTCATCAGGCCGACGGTCCGGGAGCCCTTCGTGATGTTCGGAATCACGGCTTCAGCTCGTACATCTTCGATTCGATCTGCCGCATCAGCTGACGGGTCTCCTGCATCGCTGCAGCGGCGTAGTCCTTGACCTCACCGGTCGCGTTCGCGTGGCGCGCGATCTGGTTCATGTTATTGGCCGCCGTCGCGATGAGACGACGGATCGCCAGCAAGGTCACAACCTCCTGCTTCTTCACCGTCAGCACCGCCGGGTCCCCCGAACCGAGAGCTGCGTCGACGAGGATCGCCGACGGCGACAAACCAGTCTGAGCTTCCAGCTGCAGCAGCTGAGCACGCTCCATCTCGGACATCGAGACCCGCACGTACACGGTCTTACCCTCAATGCGCTTGCGCCGCGAGGACCACACGTGCCGCTTGCCGGCACTAGGAGGACGCGCAGCGGATTCCTGCTCCTGACTTTCGCTCATCGCTCGTCCTCCCTTCAGGCCCAGCGCAGCGCCCCTCGAACGGAGGCCCCACACCCCAAGTGTGTCACCGCTCAGCCTCAGGCGCCAGCGGAATCGATATTTATGGCACATAAACGCATAGCTTGCTCCGTAGGTAATTGGGAACTCTCTTCCTGGCGGGGTGTGCCGCGTGGGGTGTTCCATCTTTCGGGAGACGCTTCGCGTCTGGATTGACCCTCACGGCTGCGCCGTTCCGTTTCGGCTTGTGAATGTACTGTCCGCCCTTCTCTTGGCAAGGCTCCGAGGACGGCTTTCGCGGCATATCCTCGCTTCGCTCCGGTATTCCACGGTCCGACCTCTCCACCTTGCCAATTCACTTCGCGTCCAAGTGATGACGGCATTGCCGAAAGGAATGGGGCAAAGATGAAAGAGGGACTCATGGTGGGCACGATGATGACACCGAAGGACGTGGCTGAGTTGTACGGAGTGACAAGCCAAGAGCTAGCTCAATGGCGCCGGGCCAACCTCGGACCGCCCTACTTCATACTCGGACGGAACACCGTCCGGTATGACTCCGGCGACATTGAGGACTGGTTCAACGATCCCGCTAACGGGTACCTCCACGACTACCCAGCGGGCCGGTAGAAACTGCACCCCGTGGCGGCTGTCTGTGCACCCCAATAGGCAAAGGTTAGGCTGATGAGCATGGCTACCATCGACCTCGAAACCACCAAAGACCAGGCACGTAAACTCCTCGACTCCCGTATCGAATCTGTCACCGATCTGGTGATCGCCCGGAAGCGCGTAGACGAGCTGCGCGAGCAGCTCGCCGACGCCGAACGTGAAGATAAGAAGGCATACGTCCGAGCAACGAAGGACGGATGGAGTGAGGACGAACTGAAGAAGCTCGGCCTGGAGGCCGGCGGTGTTGCTAAGCGTCGCTCACGACGCTCTGCCAACTCTGAGGAAGCAGCCTCGCCGGCCCCCAGCACTGCGGCGAACAGCTGACCGTAGACGACGAGAGGGCGGTCCCTACCCGGTAGGAACCGCCCTCTTTCTATGTGTGAACCCTAGCGTTCAAATCCACCCGACTGCTCAATGTTCCGGCCCGGCAGATGGCTCGGCCGGGGCTGCGCTCCCGTTCTGTCAGCTGCTTGTCCGGGCTTCGGAGAGTTTGGGAAGGCCATCCGCATGTGGCGCTTTAGATCCTCCAGTTCAGGGGTGAGCGTTATCTGCGCGGCGTCTTCTCCACGCATCTCACGACTGATCCTCTCGACTTCCCACTTGGCCTTCTCAAGTGCCTCCGTGTGCTTGAATGGCTGCTTCAGTGCGTTTGCCGCGTCGCGGTACTCCTGCCGTGCTTCCTCCAGCTGCCGCTCGCGCTTGACCACCTCGTCAGGCAGGCGCGTGATCTGATTCTCGAGGCGCTGAACGACCCCGACAGTCGGGAACAGAGCATCGTTTCGTTTGAGCTCCACCGCGACGCCAGGCGCGCCCTCGATCTGCAACTCGACGCGGGATGCGCCCATCTCCACCATGTTCGCCTGGCCCTGCACGAACCTGATGTCGTGACCACCAATGGATGCCATCACACCAAGGTCCTTCGACCCCTGGATAGGGGGTCGTCCTGCGGCGTTCCTGTCCGCCCACGTGCGTAGCGCTTCCACTGCGTCAGTGCGCTTGTCGACGGTCCTACCGTTGATGGTCATACGGAACGCGTCGCCGCCAAAATCGTGGGTTGTGCGTGCGGCGGCTTCCTTCAGCGCGGGCAGTTCGGCGACCAATGCGCGACCTCGGACGAGTGAGCTGTCCTTACGGCGGGTGAGTGCCGCCTGGTTGCGGTGCCAAGCACGTTCGAGGCGCCGCAGGCGGGTCAGTTCCTGATCAGCTTTGGACTTCTCCAGGATGAGCGGGTTACCGCTGGAGATGGCTTTGACCTCCGCGAAGGACAGGGTGCTGTCTCCCACGTCTTCGATCTCGCGGACGTCGAGGCGGCCGCGCATGATCTGGTCGATGAACTTGCTCTTGCGCTCCAACGTCTGCCACATGAAGGTGTCGAACGATCCCTTGGTGACCACCTGTGAGATGGCCACCTCGGGGTTCTGGTTCCCCTGCCGGATGATGCGGCCATGGCGTTGCGCGACATCGGCCGGCCGCCACGGCGCGTCGAGGTCGACCAGGTGAACGGCACGGTCTTGGATGTTCGTGCCTACGCCCATCTTCTGGGTCGAGCCGACCAGCACCGCGACGTCCCCTGTCCGGCAAGCCGCAAACAGCCGGCCCTTCTCGGCGTCGTTCTTGGCTTCGTGCATGAACCGGATCTTCTCTGCTGGAACCCCACGCTGCACCAGGTCCTCACGCAGCTGCCCGTACACGTTCCAGTTGACCGACGGTGTGCCGAGGTCGCAGAACACGATCTGCAAAGCGCCCGGTGTGGGGTGTGGTTCCTTCGTCGCCGGGTCGTCGTAAATGCGGTCCTTGTTCTCCTCGTAGACCTTCGCTAGGAGGTCCGCTGTCGCACTGATCTTCGTCTCCCCGATCAGCACGTCGAGGTCGGGGTCGACCAGGCGCATGTCTAGGGCAGCCTTCCGGCCGTCCGTAGAAATCTTCAGCATATTGTCCTCGGTCGGATCGACCAGACGTGCCTGGATCTTTTCGGCGCGGTCAGCAATATCTGCGATGTACGCCTCGAGCTCGATGGTCGGTTCGACGGCCACCATGCGTGGCAGCCGTCGTTCGTCGTCGCGCTGCTCGATGTCGGGTACCGGCAGCTGCAGGTCCTCAGCGGTCTTCACGTCCGCGAAAGTGTGGAACATCTTCAGCAGCTCGGGCACGTTCTGGAACTTCGAGAACCGTTCCTTCATCTTGAAGCTGTCGCCGCCGGCAACGGTCATCTCCATCTCGGTGACAACCTGACCGAAGGTCGCAGCCCACGTGTCGAAGTCATTGATGCCAGCCTGCTCCAACAGGTCAGGACGCAGGTAGCGCTGCATCACATACATCTCCGTGACACTGTTGGCGATCGGCGTCGCAGTCGCACCGGTAATCACCCGATCCCCGTGGACGCTGCGCAGGTACTCCACCTTGGAGTGGAGGTCCGTGGCACGGTTCGACCCGTCGATAGCGGCATCCTGAATGTTCGATGCTGTTTCGAGGTTCTTGAAGTCGTGCAGCTCGTCCACGAGCAGGTAGTCAATTCCGGTCTGCTCGAACGTGATCCCCGGATCGGTTGGCCGGTCCAGCTTGGCCTTCGTCCGCTCCTCGAGCGCCTGCAGGCGGCTCTCGATCTTCTTTACGGAGAGCATTTTTTGGCCTGCTGCGTCGGCACGCTGCTTCGCTGCGTTCAGCTCGGCGCGTTGCCGTTCAATTTCCCTATTGGAGTACGCGACCTGCGACTCGTCCGAGAGCTGGATGCGCTCGAACGCAGTGCGGGTCATGATGATCGCGTCCCAGTCGTTCGCGGCCGCGCGGGCCACGAACTCCCGGCGCTTCTCGCCGGCGAGGTCGGCCGAGGAAGCGGCGAGGATCTGCGCCTGAGGGTAAATCTGCAACCATTCCCGGGCGAACTGGTCGAGCATGTGGTTCGGCACGATCACCGCGGGCTTACGGGCCATGCCCAACCGGCGCAGCTCCATGGAACCCATCACCATTTCGGCGGTCTTGCCAGCCCCTACCTCGTGAAAGAGTCCCACCGATGGCTCGGAAATCATGCGAGCCACAGCGGCCAGCTGGTGCGGCCGAGGCTCGAAGTTCTTCACGAGCCCGGGCAGGGTCAACCGCTCACCTTCGACGGTGTAGTCGCGCAGCACGAGCGAGTTGAAGCGTCGGTTGTACTCGTCCGTCAAAGCCACAGCACGGTCGGCGTCTTCCCACACCCACTCCCCGAAACGGTCCTGCATCAGCTGAGCCTTCTCCTGCGCTGCAGCGGTTTCGGTGGGGTTCAGGATGCGCCGCTGGCTCTGCGGATCAGGGTCAGGGTCGGTGACCTGAACTCGCTTCTGTTCGAGGAGGTCCTTGAAAATCTCTCCCGCCGGCATCCTCTCCGTTCCCCAGTCATTGCGGACGGTGAAGCTGTGCCTGTTGGCCTGGACATCCCAGTTCGCGCCGGTGATCCGATCCACACGGGCCCGTGGGTCGCGGGTGATGTGCTGCAGGAACTCCTGATGCACCTCGGCCGAGATCCACACAGAGCCGATGCGCGCCTCAATTTCATCCGCACCCAGAGGAAGCGGCATCGCACTGCGCAGGTCCTGAACATTGCGGTTGTACCGCTCGTCCTCGGCTGCAGCTTCCACGGCACGATCAAGCTTCTCCCTGATGTTGCCGCTGAGGTACTCCGCCCGCGTCTCCAAAGCACCCGGCTCCCCTGGCACGTCATAGACCAGCTCGCCCAGCGCCTGCCGTGCGGCATCACGTTCGATGCCGAGCAGCCGAGCAACCTCTGCGAGGTCGACCTCACCGGTGTTGTCCAAGGTGACAGCCAGCGCCTCAGCCGGGGTGTCGACACCGCGGATGGGCTGGCGCGGCTGGACCTGGCGTTCGCGCTGCAGGGCCGACGGCGTAGCCGTCTGACTACCCTCATCGAAGTTCTCCAACGCCTTCACGAGCGCACCAAACGGGTCGCCCTTCATCAGCGCGACGGCCTTCGGCGTGACTCTGGCCATGATGTCCGCACCAGCGTCATTGGTCCTACCGGTTCGCCGTTCCGAGAACCGGTTGATCGGCCCGTAGGTGGCCACATACGCCTGGTAGGAGCTTTGAAGATCCTGCCGTGCAGCACCGAGCTGGGGTGTGTCCTCCACATTGGTCGCCTCGAGCACGAGGACCGACCGTCCAGCATCTCGGAGGTTCAGCAGTGACCTCAACTCGGCGGCCGCCGTCCGTGGCACGACCAGCGGAACCACCGTGCCGTCGATCCCAACCTGGGTGAACGTGCCGTCCGGGACGGCTGCGATATGGCCGACCTGCAGGTCACTGCCTGCCGGGACGATGGCGGCAGATTCGATGACCTGCCCGTCCTGACGCTCTGCGGCTCCCCTGTCGGCGTCGACGGCGGTGAGGGCGATGTCCCGCAGCTGGTCGTGCAGCTGCTCCGGTACGGCGGACAGGTCCTCGTTGCGCACGGTGAGCGTCGCTGACCCGTACATGCCGTTACCCACCACGGGCTCACCCAGCACCCGCTGCGGGTTCTCGATGAAGTAGGCGTTCATCCGGGCCACGTCCTGGCTCGCGTCGACCTCGGCGTCTTGGTTGTCGCCTACGGACAGGACACGCGACTCCAGCCACTGCGGGCTGAGCGGTGCCTCTCCCGGGAGTCGTTTGCGGAAGATCAGGACGTCGGTGAGGGCGTCGGTGCCGGCGGCGCGACGGTGCGCACCGGTCGGCAGGCGGACTGCGCCGAGCAGGTCGGCTGTCTCGTAGATTTCGCGGCGGACTGCCGGGTTCTGCGCGTCCAGGGTGAACGCGGACGAGATGACGCCGACGACGCCACCTGGTCGGGTGAGGTCGAGGGACTTGATGATGAAGTGGTTGTGCATCGAGTGGTTGCCCGCGTTGTGTCGCGGGTCGTGCAGCCTGGTCTTGGCGAACGGGACGTTGCCGACGGCAGCGTCGAAGTAACCGGTAGGCAGGCGCGTGTCAGCGAAGGACTCGGCGCGGATGTCAGCGTCCGGGTAGAGGGCTTGGGAGATGCCCGCGGTGATCGGGTCCAGCTCCACACCGGTCATGGTCGCCGTCTCGGGTGCGAGGCCGATGAAGGTGCCGGCACCTGATCCCGGTTCGAGCACGCGGCCACCGGTGAAGCCCAAAGTGTTCAGGGTCTGCCAGAGTTCCGCAGCAAGGGCGGGGTCGGTGTAGTGGGCGTTGATGACCGTCCGGTTCGCGGCCCGGTACTCGTCCTCACTCAGCAGCTCGCGCAGCTGGGCGCGGTCAGCCTCGTACTCGATCCGGGTCTCATCAAACACCTCAGCCACACCTGTGGCACCCCAGCTCCCCCACCGTGCCAGCACGGCACGCTCCTGCGCGGTGGCCGCCCGATCCTGCTCCTGCAGCTCGCGCAGAACACGCAGCGCAGCAACGTTGGCCTGGAAACGCGCACGGGCACCGGACGGTGCAAGGTCCTCCTGGCGTACCGGAATGAAGCGGACGTCCGCTTCAACCGCGGGCGTCAGCTCTGAGAGTTGTCCCTCGCGTCCTGATAGGCCAGCTCCTCGGCCCTGACCTCCTCCATCCCCTCCTGCAGGATCCGCTTCACTTCCTTCCGGTGCTCCAGCAAGATCGAGCTGGTCGTCTCCTCCTCGTCCGTCTCGTCGCCCTCCGTCTCCATCTCGCTCGGAGTCAGCATCTCGGCCCGAACGATTTCCTCGGCCTGCATCCTCGAGGCCGTCAAGCGTCCGTACTTCTCCAAGAACGAGTCGGTCGTCGAGTCCGGGCCCGCTATCTCCCGCGTCAGATCCTCGACCCTCTGCTCCGCTTCCTCCCCCAGCTTCCGGAACCACTCCTCCGGGTCCGGGATCAGGGCGTACTGCGACGGCGCGGTCATCTTCCACGTCTCCTGCGCGAACTTGCCGTACTTGTTCATCAAGAACCTCCTCTGGTGGTGCGAAAAGAAATGCGTCTAGGTCGAGAGCTGCTTGTCCATCAATCTGGTTGCGCCTGCGCGATCGCGCCATCTTCGGTCCCCCTGGTGCCGGTCGAATCCTGCCCCCACCGTACCCAGCGCCCGACCACTCATCGGGAAGGGTTCACAGACATCAGCCTCAGTCCTCTAATCACCACTGGGCTGACCCTTGTAGGCGGCACCAGCGAGACCATCGGTGCGCAGTGCGCGAATGATCGTGGAGCGGTGGACCTTGAACTTCTTGGCGATGGCTTCGACAGTCCACTTCTCCTCCCTGAGCCGACGCGCTTCCACGACGTCGTGGGGTTGAAGGCGTGGCGGTCGACCGCCCTTGCCTGTAGCGACGGCGAGTCCAGCCTTCGTCCGTTCCCGAATCAACTCGCGTTCCATCTCCGCGACGTCCGCGATGACGGTGAACATCAGCCGGCCCGAAGCCGTAGTGGTGTCAATGCCCTCACCGAGGGATCGGAACATGATGCCCCGCTCGTGCAGAGAGTCCAGAAGCTCCACGAGTCCGCGCACTGTCCGGCCGAGCCGGTCGAGCTTGGTTACCACGAGCGTGTTGCCTGGCTGCAGCGCCCGCAGGCAACTCTCCAGCTCGGGGCGGGTCATTGTCGCGCCGGACTTGCCGTGGTCCGCGTAGACGTCGTAGCAACCGGCGTCGACCAGCTGACGGGTCTGCGCCTCGAGGTTCTGGTCCGTAGTAGACACGCGGGCGTATCCGATCAGAACCCCGTCAGGCACCAGCCGCGGCTCCTCGACGCCTTCGAGACGTTCCGGTCGTTCCATGTTCCCTCCCCAGTTCGGAGGGTCGCAGAATCCGTCTCACCCTCGCGTTATGACAATACACGTTTCGCACTTGGATAGAGAGCCAAAAAGCGCGAGCTCGAGTGGTGCAAAAGAACTGGCTCTTAAACGGTCGGGGCGGGTCGACAGGGGTGATGTAGTTGGCGCGCCTCCTGACCACTTGTGCACGGCACAAGCTCCCCACGCTCCGCTGCTTGTCCCGCACACACATGGACAGCAGGAACCAGAAGCCCGCCTGCACACACCCACCACCTCACCGACACGTCACACATCACCTCGAGCGAGCGGTAGGCGTGCACAGCCTCCTACCAGCGTGGTCGTGAACAATACGACCTAAGTTAATCCGGCACGGCCAATAAGGCTTTCGAAGGCGTTGAAGACTGGCGCGTTGGGTCATCCACCTGTGGGCGGGTGGAGCCCGAAGGGTGGAGCTCAAAGCCGTCCACCTGTGGGTGAGCTCCATCCCGTGGGTCGCATAAGCAGTAGTACATGCCCACAGATAGTTCTACAAATGTTGGTTTGTAGAACTATAGATTTGGCGGGATCTGCACCCCGTCTTTTCATCGAAAATTAGGGCATTGATCCGTGGGGCGTGTGGTTGCAGTACATCGCGTTTACCGGTCGGCTCGACGAGATCGACGTGGAAGCCTTCTTGTATGGGCTGATGCCGCTGCCGGACCTGGAGCACATGCTGCTCATGGAAGGCGTGTGCGAACTCCTCGTTGACCTTCAGTAGCGATCTCCTTCTGTCGCTGGCTCACTTACAGAAGCCGCTGGCGTTTTCTCAGGCTGCGGATTCCTCCTGCTCATCCGTCAATGACATTCCCGTGCGTCTTGCCGGTGCAGTGTCCGTTCCGGTTCTCGTCTGAAGCCATGCCAGGGCGGCTTCTTCGCTGGTGAAGTAACGGGTGTCGGTGAGGGACTGGTGGGAGAATCCAGCGAGAACCTCATCGACCGAGCTGTCACCGATCAGTGCGACAGCACTGAACCCGGGGTACGTGTTCATTCCCATGCGGGCCTTCAATGCCAGCCCGTCGATGCCGGCCATGGAGACGACCAGGGGCAACGTCCCCCCGTCGCTGATGTGTCTGAGGGCCCGTGCTGCTTCGACCGCTACAAGGTAGGTGATGTGCGCCCCCGGCGCCCAGCGCAGGAACAACACGTTGGCTTCCCGACGGACGGTGAACTGATCCATTAGACGCACTCCTCCATGGAGATACCCGACCGTGAAGTCGGCACGACAAGGGTTTGAGACCAGTGCACCCAGAGTAGGCCACGCCTGAGAATTGGTGCAGCTACTACCTGTTAGATGACGTGCTGATCGGATGAGACGCCATGTCAGAGTGAACCGATTTGAAGGACGCGGCGGATCCGACGATGGTGCCGCCTCAGACCAGGCAGGTGGAGTCGCCGCTTGTCAGGCGATGCCGGTGGCTCCGAGGAGGTTCCCTATGAGGTAGGTGAATCCCATGGCCAGTGCCCCACCCAGGACGAGGCGGATGACGGCCCTGCGTCGGGAGCTGCCGCCGGCGTGGGCGCTGAGGGCGCCGGTGATGGCCAGGGCGATCAGGACGGCGATGAAGGTGGCGGGTATCCTGATGCCGGCGGGGAAGAGCAGGATGGCCAGCAGTGGCAGGACAGCTCCGGCAGCGAAGGCAGCCGCGGAGGCGAGGGCTGCGTGCCAGGGGTTTGCGACCTCGAGCTCATCGATGTTCAGTTCGGCGGAGAGATGAGCTGCAAGGGCATCGTGCGCGGTGAGTTCATCGGCGACCTGCCGGGCGGTGTCCGGGGACAAGCCTTTTTCCTCGTAAAGGCCGGCGAGTTCCGCGAGTTCACCGTCGGGGTCGTCGGCGAGTTCCTGGCGTTCCTTGGCGATGAGCGCTTCCTGGCTGTCGCGTTGGCTGCTGACCGATACGTATTCGCCCAGTGCCATCGACACGGATCCGCCGACGACGGCAGCTGTGCCGGCGACCAGGATCGGCGTGAGGGTGTTCGTCACTCCTGCGACACCGATGACGGTGGCGGCGGTCGATACGATGCCGTCGTTGGCGCCGAGAACGGCGGCACGCAACCAGTTCAATCGTGCGGCGATTCCGGTGTCGTGCGGCTCGATACGCGTCTGCTGGGCGTCGGTCATGGCGAGCAGTCAACCACCTCAGCGGCGTCCGTACCACGCAGGAATGGCTTGCCTACCCCCGCCAAACGCCCGATCCCTCTTGTCCCTTCTGGACAACGAGCCCGGTCGGCAACCATCAGCGCGGGCCCTTCCGGACCCCCGCCGATAGCTGCCTGTGTTCTTAGCTGCTTGGCCGGGTTGCCGTTCCGAGTTCACTGAGGTTGGTGAGGGCGTAGCGCAGGCGGGCAGCCGCGTCCTGGGCTACCTCGCGGACGGCGGAGCTGTCGCTGAGTTCCAGCATCGTCAGCGGGTCGATTGCCTCGATCGTCGTCACCTGCGCGTCGACGCTGCGGCGGACGATGACGTTGCAGGGCAGCAGCGCTCCCAGGGACGGCTCTGCAGCCAGTGCCTTGCTGGCCAGGGTCGGGTTGCACGCGCCGAGGATGACGTAGTCCCCCACCGCGTCCCCAGCCTCGGCGCCGAGCTTCGTGGTGAAGGTTGATCGGACGTCGATCTCGGTGAGAATCCCGAATCCCTGCGCGGCGAGGGCTTCACGCGTGCCCTGCACTGCGTCCTCCCAGGACAGCGGGACAGCGATCGAGTGGGTGTAGGTCATCGGATCTCCTTTACACGGGGTGCGGGCTGTCGAGTGAATTCCCGAGCATGGGCCTGATACCAGGCTCATGGGTGTATCTCAGGCGAGGGTGAGGAACAGCTTCTCGAGTTCCTTCTTGTCCAGGCTGGCGTCCTTTTGGACGATGCACTGCTCGAGGCCGCTGGCGATGATTGCGAAGCCGGCCCGGTCGAGTGCTTTGGAGACCGCGGAAAGCTGCGTGACGACGTCCTTGCAGTCCTGGCCTTCCTCGAGCATGCGGACCACTGCGGCCAGCTGGCCTTGTGCTCGCTTCATGCGGTTGATGACGGGGGTCAGTTCGGTCGGGTCCAGCTGCATGGTGTTCTCCAAAGGTCGTTTCTACTCCCTCAAGCTTATACCCCCACCCGTATTTTGACTACCCCCAGGGGTATGCGGAATACTCCTGGGGGTATCCACTTCAGCACCGACCGGAAGGTTCCCATGAACACCCCCACCCCCACTGCCACCGCTCCCGCCACCACCGCCGCCCCTGCTGCCCCTGCTGCCCCTGCCATTACGGCGCTGGCACCCGAGGAACTGCGCTCCTGGCTCGACGGCCAGAACGCTGAAAGCGGGCGGCAGGATCTCGTGGTGATTGACGTGCGGTCCGCGGCCGAGTTCGAGTCCATGCACATCCCCGGCTCCTACAACGTGCCGTTGCCGCTGCTGTCAGAGCACACCGACGAGGTCGCATCACGCCTGGGCTCACGGGTCGTCCTGGCCTGCCAGTCCGGGGTGCGTGCGGAGCAGGCCCGGCAGCGCCTGGCCGCCTCGGGCATCAGCACCGCCCACGTCCTCACCGGCGGAGTGCCCGGGTACGCCGCAGCCGGCGGCGACGTCGTGCGCGGCAAGGCACGTTGGGACCTCGAGCGCCAAGTCCGCATGGTCGCCGGGTCCCTCGTCATCGCCGGCCTCGCCGGCGGACGGTTCGTCTCCCCCAAGGTCCGCACCATCGCCGGCGTCATCGGTACCGGGCTCACGTTCTCCGCGGCGACCAACACCTGCGCCATGGGCAAGGCCCTGTCCGTCATGCCGTGGAACAAGGCAGCCCAGGAACCCACCCGCGAATCCGCGATCCACACCCTCCCCACCACCACCTCGGCCACATCAGCCCAGAGCACCCAGGCCGCGAACTCGGCTGACGGCAAGGCTGATGAAACGGTTGGTGTGGCGTGAGTTTGACCCTGATCCTCGTTCTGGCCCTGTCGATCCTGATCGGCCTGTCCCTGGGTGTCCTGGGCGGTGGCGGGTCGATCCTGACCGTCCCGATCCTGGTGTACGTGGCCGGGTTCGAGGCCAAGGAAGCGATCGCGGCGTCCCTGTTCGTCGTCGGTGTCACCTCGGCGATCAGCGTCATCAGCCACGCCCGGAACGGACGCGTGATGTGGCGGACCGGCCTGATCTTCGGCGCCGCCGGCATGGCTGGTGCGTTCATCGGCGGGCTGCTCGGCGGGTACATCCCCGGACAGATCCTGCTCGTCGCATTCGCCCTCATGATGGTCGCCACCTCGATCGCGATGATCCGCGGCCGCAAAAAAACCACCAGCTCCACCCCATCTGAGGGTGTGAAGCGTGAGCTGCCCCTGAAGCGGGTCATCCTCGATGGTGTGGTCGTCGGCCTGGTCACCGGCCTCGTCGGGGCCGGTGGCGGGTTCCTCGTCGTCCCCGCCCTGGCCTTGCTCGGTGGACTGCCGATGTCGGTGGCCGTCGGCACGTCGCTGGTCGTGATTTCCATGAAGTCCTTCGCGGGCCTCGCCGGGTACCTCACCACCGTGGAGATCAACTGGCCGCTGACCTTGGCCGTGACCGCTGCTGCGATCGTTGGGTCCCTGATCGGCGCCCAGCTCGCCGGCCGGATCCCCGAAGCTGCCCTGCGCAAGGGTTTCGGCTGGTTCGTTCTGGTCATGGGTGCGTTCGTCCTCATCCAGCAGGCACCCGCGGACAGCCGCCTCGTCCTCGCCGCAATCGTCGCAGGCGTCGCCCTCGCCGCTCTCATTGCCTGCCGATTCATCATCCCGGCATGCCCCCTGAACACCCGCAACCGCCACCGCACCGGTAACGATCAGGACGATCAGGGCCGGCGGGGTCGGCGCCGCAACACACCCACACCCGCCTGATCCATCCCAACACCACCTCACCTACAGCGTTCGACCCCATCCCACCCAGAAAGGACCTCTCCATGGCAGAGATCACGATCAATGACACCAATACCCGCCGCCCGTCAGCGCAGATCCTCGACGTCCGTGAGGACTTCGAAGTCGCCGAAGGCATGATCCCCGGCGCCCTGCACATGCCCATGGGTGACTTACCCACTCGCGTTGATGAGCTCGAGCAGAACACCCCGGTCATCGTGGTGTGCCGCAGCGGTAATCGCTCAGCCCGCGTCGCGGACGCCCTCAACAGCGCCGGTTTCAGCGCCGACACCATGGCCGGTGGCATGACCGCCTGGACCCGTGCGGGCCTGCCCACTACCTGAACCCGCCGTACGACCACGCCCCGCCCCAAAAGAACCCGGAAAGGACAGAACACGACCATGACAACCACGACCACCACGACCACCACGACCACCACGACGACCACGATCGACGTCACGGAACAGAGCTTCGCGCAGACCCTGGAGAGCAACGACATCGTGTTCGTCGACTTCTGGGCAGCATGGTGCGGGCCCTGCCGCATGTTCGCCCCCACCTACGGTGCCGCTGCCGAAAGGCACCCGGATGTCGTCTTCGCCAAGGTGGATACCGAAGCCGAGCAGGCCCTCGCCGCCGCCGCGAACATCACCTCCATCCCCACCCTGATGGCCTTCAAGAACAAGACCCTGGTCTTCTCCCAGCCCGGAGCCCTGAACGCCGCAGGACTGGAAGAACTCGTCCAGGCCGTGAAAAACCTGGACCTGGACACACTCCGCGCGGATGCCACACCACACAACGCCTGACAGGGGCTTGGCCCCCGGGCCGTTGCGCGCGATCACGGCCGACAGCCTGGCTGAACTCTGGCCCGGTGTCGCACTGGTGGATGTCCGGAGCAGGCAGGAGTATTCCACGGCCTTCATCCCCGGCAGCCTCAACATCCCACTCGAGGAACTGCCCTCCCGCCTCACCGACCTACCCGACCTACCCGACACCGCGGTGTATCTGCTGTGCGGCTCCGGTAAGCGCAGCAGCCAGGCCGCCCGGATGCTCACCAGCGGCGGCTACGCCACCGTCAACGTCGCCGGCGGAATCACCGAATGGTACCGAGGCGGCCACCCCGTCATCTACACGCCGCCCCCACCACACCAGGCAGGCCAGGCAGACCAGGCACACCGGGCCAACCGGGCAGGTTTAGGCAGGTTGGGCAGGCCGCTGAAGACGCGGCGACGGACCCCACAAGCCGGGTGCGTGCCCGGACCCGGCCCGTCCCGGGCCCGGTCACGCACCCTCCTCCCAGCACCCTGACCCGCAGGCATCTCCCGCCTTGCGTAATACCCCTAGGGGTATTACGCTAGACACCAGAGCGATACCCCAGGGGGTATCCAACTTCTCGAATTGAAGGAGCACCAGATGCTGATCGAACGGATTTACGACGAAGACCTCGCCCAGGCCAGCTACCTCATCGGCTGCCAGGCCAACGGCACCGCCGTCGTGGTCGACGGCCGCCGCGACATCGCGGTCTACCAGGACCTCGCGGCGAAGAACAACATGAAGATCGTCGCCGTCACCGAGACCCACATCCACGCCGACTACCTCTCGGGCACCCGCGAACTCGCCGCGGCGACCGGGGCGGAGATCTACGTCTCCGGTGAAGGCGGAGAAGACTGGCAGTACGAGTTCGAGGGCAAGCGCCTCTTCGACGGCGACAAGATCACCGTCGGCAACATCAGCATCCAGGCCGTTCACACCCCCGGACACACCCCCGAGCACCTGTCCTTCCTCGTCACCGACGGCGCGTTCAGCGACGCACCCGGTTACCTGCTCTCAGGTGACTTCGTGTTCTCCGGCGACCTCGGCCGCCCCGACCTTCTCGACGAGGCCGCCGGCGGCGTGGACACCCGTTTCGAGGGTGCGAAGCAGCTGTTCAAGAGTCTGCAGGAGAAGTTCCTGACCCTGCCCGACCACGTCCAGGTCCACCCCGCCCACGGTGCGGGCAGCGCCTGCGGCAAAGCACTCGGCGCGATCCCGTCCACCACCGTTGGATACGAGCGCCTCTACTCCTGGTGGGGCCCCTACCTCGCCGCGAACGACGAGCAGGGCTTCATCAACGAACTCCTCGACGGCCAGCCCGACGCCCACGCCTACTTCGGACGCATGAAGCGCGAGAACCGGCAGGGACCGGCCGTCATGGGTGAGCGTGCACCCCTGACCGAACTCGACAAGAACCAGATCGCCGCTGGTATCGCCGCGGACACGATGACGTTCATCGACACCCGCTCCGCGAACGAGGTCCACACCGGGACGGTGACTCGCTCCCTGAACATCCCCACCGCTGCTGCGATCGCGACCTACGGGGCGTGGGTCGTGAACCCCGAGACCGACAAGAACCCGCTCGTCCTCCTCGCCACCAGCCAGGACCACGCACAGGAGATCTGGGACCACCTCGTCCGCGTCGGCATCGACAACGTCGCCGGATACGTCACCAACATCGACGGGCTGCCCACCACCACACCCGCCCTCGTGCAGCCCGAAGACCTTCCAGAGGTCGACGCCGCGATGATCCTCGACGTCCGCAACCGCACCGAACACAGCGCAGGCCACGTCCCCGGAGCCCACCAGCTCAACGGCGGCCGCGTCATGTGGCACCTCGACGAACTCCCCACCGAAGGAACGATCGTCACCTACTGCCAGAGCGGCCTAAGGAACTCCGTCGCCGCCAGTGCGCTCCGCCGGGCAGGCTACGACATCGTCGAACTCGACGGCAGCTACAACGCCTGGAACGCCTACCAGCAGGCCCACCAGGACGCACCCGCCGCGAACTAATCCCCCTAGACCGCCCGGGGCCGGCCTCCACCGGCTCCGGGCACTGAGCCCGGGCCCGCCCCCACGCGCCCGGGCTCTTCCACGCCCGCCACCTGAACGGAGCACCACGCATGCCGGGCAGCACACACCCACACCATCACCCGCGCAATCACCCGCGCTATCACCCGCGCTACCAATCAGGATCACGGGGCGCGGTGCTCGGGCTACGGCAGAACCTGGCGCAGTTCATGCTGCTCGTGGCAGTCAACGCCTTGGTCGGCGGGACGTTGGGCCAGGAACGCACCGTCCTGCCCCTTCTTGCCTCCCAGACATTCCACCTGGACCAATACACAAGCGCGCTGACATACATCATCGCTTTCGGCCTCTCCAAGGCCGCGATGAACTACTTCGCCGGCACCCTCTCGGACCGATACGGCCGCAAACCCATCCTCGTCGCAGGCTGGCTTGTCGCGATCCCCGTCCCACTCATGCTCATCCTCGGGCCGACCTGGGCATGGATCGTGGCCGCGAACGTGTTCCTGGGCGTCAGCCAAGGCCTGACCTGGTCCACAGCGGTCATCATGAAAATGGACCTCGTCGGCCCGAAGCAACGCGGCCTCGCCATGGGACTGAACGAAGCAGCCGGCTACCTCGGAGTCTCCATCACAGCCCTCGCGACCGGCTACATCGCCGCCGAACACGGGCTGCGGCCCGGCCCATTCCTCCTCGGCGCCGCCTACATCGCCCTCGGACTGGGCCTATCCGTCCTCTTCGTCCGCGAAACCCACCACCACGCAAAAACCGAAGCCTCCCAACACGACGCCACCTATATCCATGCACGCGGAAATGTACCCGGCGGTGCGCAAGGCGGTGCGCACGCCGACCTCACCACGGGACAGGTCTTCGCGCTCACCAGCTTCAAAGACCGCTCGCTCTCCGCGGCGAGCCAGGCCGGACTGGTCAACAACCTCAACGACGGCCTCGCCTGGGGTCTCTTCCCCGTCCTGTTCATCAGCTCCGGGCTGAGCCTGCACCAGGTAGGGATCCTTGCCGCCGTCTATCCCGCGGTCTGGGGCGCAGGACAACTCGTCACCGGGGCAGCCTCCGACAAGTGGGGCCGCAAATGGCTCATCGTCGCCGGCATGCTCGTCCAAGCCGCAGGACTCGCAACAGTAGCCGCAGCCCACACGTTTCGACCCTGGCTGTTCGCCGCGATCCTCCTGGGACTAGGAACAGCCATGGTCTACCCCGCACTGCTGGCCGCGATCGGAGACGTCGCACACCCCCTGTGGCGGGCCCGCTCCGTCGGGATCTACCGGTTATGGCGTGACGGCGGCTTCGCCATCGGAGCCCTCCTCGCGGGACTCCTCGCAGACCGGTACGGGATCCCCGCAGCCATCACTACCGTCGCCGTACTCACAGCGGCCTCCGGCATCGTGGTCGCGGTCCGAATGCGCGGCGATGACCACACCTCGAGGTGAGCAGGAGATCCGGGGTTTCCTTCTACCAGCCTGTGCCAGCAGCCCGAAGACGTGATGCTGGTCAGCGTGCTATCCGCACCGACTCGGACTGTGCTGATGTGTGCGCGACCACCGTCAACAGCGCCATGCGCGCCGTCAGCCTTGACCTGCTGGAGGACCACCTGCAGCACTTCGTCGTCGACGCAGCCCACGAAGCTGTGACCAGCGCCTTATCCGCTGCTGTCGACGCAAGGGTGGAGGAAGCAACCCAGGCCATCAGCCGGCTCCTGCGCTAACACCCACCACTACCTGAGCCCCACACCCAGACCCACAAGCAGCACGCATCTTATGCTCCGAACCTTCTTCTCGCGCGCCCAGAACCAGATACCAGCGGACTCCCCCTGTGACTTACTACACCTTGACCCATACCCCCGGGGGGTATAAATTTGGTGCTACCTCAGAAGGTAGTCTCCCGCTTCCGGGATATACGCCGTACAGGTCGACTGCACCGCGCGATGGAATCGGGCCTCATCAAGGCTTCCCTTTCTGCGCTGCGACTCCCTCAACAATTTCGCTGCTCACCGACTGCAGGAGACCACCATGACCGACACTGTCCGGACCCCGATGAACCTCACCGACATCAGCGGAATCCAGAACTCCGACGCAACCCCTCCTACGGGTGGCTCATGTGCGTGTTGCGCGTCTCAGCAGGTGACTGCAGCGCAACCGGCAACCGAAGGCAGCGTGTCTGCTGACTATTCAGTGGCTGGCCTGACCTGTGGTTCCTGCGCCGCCCGCGTCAGCAGCGCCATCAGCGCCTTGGACGGCGTGGAGGATGTCCAGGTTGCTCTCGTTCCTGGCGGCGTATCAACCGTCAGTGTTACCAGCAGCCAGCCCTTCGTCGAGTCGTCCGTTCAGGACGCCGTCGAGAAGGCCGGCTATCAGCTCGCGACCGCCTAGTAGCCACCGCGCCTAGGCACGAGCACGCCTTTACTCGAGGGGCCCAAGGAAGAGTCATCATGAGCAAGAACCAGAACATCAACAACCAGCAGCATCACCCGGGCCGACCGGAATCAACGCACGGTCAGGCCATGCCCGACGAGCACGCCCACTCAGCAATTTCCACCCAGGAACAACTTGCGAGTGGTCAGCACGCGGATCACCACGGACATGCGGGTCATGAAGGTCATGGGATGGACGATGATCATCAGGTGCACTCCCATGGGGAGCATGCCGGGCACTCGACCGCGATGTTCAAGAACCGGTTCTGGATCAACCTGGTCCTCGCGATCCCCGTTGTGGGTTTCAGCCCCATGTTCACCATGCTGTTCGGGGCCATGCCGCCCGAGTTTCCCGGCTCTGCGTTGATCGCTCCGATCCTGGGTACGGTCATCTTCGTCTACGGTGGTGCACCGTTTCTGAAGGGCGGGCTGACGGAGCTGAAGTCCCGGCAGCCGGGCATGATGCTGCTGATCGCGATGGCGATCAGCGTCGCGTTCATCGCCTCCTGGATCACGACCCTCGGCATCGGCGGGTTTGATCTGGACTTCTGGTGGGAGCTCGCCCTTTTGGTCGTCATCATGCTCCTCGGGCATTGGATGGAGATGCGTGCCCTCGGCTCGGCCGCCGGGGCCCTGGATGCCCTGGCGGCCCTGCTCCCCGACGAGGCTGACAGAGTGACCGGCACTGGCACCGAGACCGTGCCGGTCAGTGCCTTGGTCGTCGGTGACGTGGTGCTCGTACGCTCCGGCGCCCGTGTACCGGCCGATGGGCAAATCACCGACGGGACGGCCGAGTTCGACGAGTCGATGATCACCGGCGAATCCCGCACCGTGTCTCGCACCATCGGTGAGACCGTCGTCGCCGGCACAGTAGCCACTGATAACGCGGTCCGCGTGCAAGTGAACGCTGTCGGGTCGGAAACAACCCTCGCAGGGATCCAGCGTCTGGTCGCCGAAGCGCAAGCTTCCTCCTCGAGGGCGCAGGCACTCGCGGACCGGGCTGCAGCCCTGCTGTTCTACTTCGCCCTCGGCGCCGGCATCCTGACCTTCATCAGTTGGATGCTCCTGGGGAGCCCGGATGATGCAGTGATCCGCACTGTCACCGTCCTGGTGATTGCCTGCCCCCACGCCCTGGGCCTGGCAATCCCCTTGGTGATCGCTATTTCGACCGAGCGGGCCGCGAAGACCGGGGTGCTGATTAAGAACCGGATCGCCCTGGAGCGCATGCGCACCGTCGACGTCGTCCTGTTCGACAAGACCGGCACCCTCACCGAGGGCCGGCACGCCGTCACCGCGACCACCACTGTCACCGGTGTCACAGAGCCAGAGCTCCTGGCTCTGGCCGGTGCCGCGGAAGCCGACAGTGAACACCCGGTCGCCCGGGCCATCGTCACCGCCGCACAATCCAACTCCGCAGCAACGCATCTTGGCTACACGGGGACCGGATTCAGTTCGATGACCGGCCGCGGTGTCCGGGCCACCGTCAGCGGCCATGACGTGGCGGTGGGCGGACCGAACATGCTCGCAGAGCTCGGCCTCACCACTCCGGCCGACATCGCCACGACCGTGGACGAATGGGTGGGCCGTGGTGCGTCTGTGCTCCACGTCATCCGCAACGGCTCGGTGATCGGTGCGGTTCGGCTCGAGGACAAGGTCCGCGAGGAATCCAGGGCAGCAGTCAAGGCGCTGCAGGCCCGTGGGGTGAAAGTCGCAATGATCACGGGGGACGCACGCCAGGTCGCCGACGTCGTCGGTAAGGAACTCGGCATCGACGAGGTGTTCGCCGACGTCCTGCCGCAGGACAAGGACACCAAGGTCACCGAGCTGCAGTCCCGCGGCCTGAAGGTCGCGATGGTCGGCGACGGCGTGAACGACGCACCGGCCCTGGCCCGCGCCGAGGTCGGCATCGCCATCGGCGCCGGAACCGACGTCGCCATGGAGTCCGCCGGCGTGGTTCTCGCCGGAAACGACCCACGATCGGTTCTGGCCCTGATCGACCTGTCCCGGGCGAGCTACCGCAAGATGATCCAGAACCTCATCTGGGCCACCGGGTACAACGTGCTCGCCGTCCCCCTGGCCGCAGGAGTCCTGGCATTCGCAGGGATCCTCCTCTCCCCCGCCGCCGGCGCAGTCCTGATGAGCGTGTCAACCATCGTTGTCGCCCTCAACGCCCAACTGCTGCGGCGGATCGATCTCAGCCCACAACGGATCAGCGCCGACTGAAGTCACCGCTGCCAGTGAGTGTTTCACCCGAGCATCGAACCTGCTCGACGATCTGTTCGTTGATCAGGGTCAATGCTCGCAGCGGCATCTGGTTACGCTGGAAGGAAAGACAAGAACGCGGAACACCAGCACCGAATGAACGATCCGACGTGGTGTGACCTGGCGTGAAGTGACATCAAGCGCATGAACGGCAGTACCGGAAGCGAAAGGAAGGTGGGGTCGGTGAGGACGGAAATCAACACCGGAATGCATCATCGCGCCACGCTCCGGTCGCCGTTGACCTCTCTGCTTCCTGCCATGCTCTCGTTCGTCGGGTTAACCGCTGTGATCGTCGGAATCCTCGCCATGCACGTCTGGATGGGCGGCCACGGAGCCACAACCCACCACACCACCGGCCCCACGACGCTGATTACCACGGATGTCCATCTCGCCTCCGCCACAGTGTCGTCCAGCCACAACCACAACCACAACCAGCCCACTACGCAACTACTGCCCGCCCTGACGCAGGCCAGCGACTCATCAGATCAGGGAGTGCTTGCAGGGTGCGGCGGGGACTGCGCGGACGAGATGGCACTCAGCATGTGTGTGCTGGCCATGGTCCTCGTCGGTATCGCCTGGCTCCTCACCCCGACCGGACGCGCCCTCACGTCCTCACTGCTCCGCCGCGGACCACCCGTCTCGCACCGGGCATCCCGACCAGCTCCTACTCCTTCATTGACTCAACTCTGCATCAGTCGCACATAGAATCCGCGGCCCACACCCCGGCATAACCGGTGGCAGGGCCAGCTCTCTCGTATGCTCGCGCGCCCTCGACGTCTCGATGTTCATTGACGGCGCAGCCGGCACTGCCTCATCCCTTGGCCCTGTCCGGGCGGGGTGAGCGACTGACACAACACCCACTTTGAGCTTTGAAGGATCTGACCATCATGAAGCATTACCTTTCCCTTGCCGCACTGAGCCTCGCAACCGGACTCACTCTCTCCGGCTGCGGCACCGACTCCGGCAGCACCACCAGCACCGACACGACCAGCACCGAAGCTGCTGCTCCTGCCTCGAGCGCAGCTGCTGAAACCTCGCCGTCCGCTGACGCGTCAGCGACCCCCAGTGCTGATGCCGTGTCTGAGGAACACAACGACGCGGACGTCATGTTCGCGCAGATGATGATTCCCCACCACCAGCAGGCCGTGGAGATGAGCGACATGATGCTCACCAAGGACGGCATCAGCCCCGAAATCACGGACCTCGCCACGAAGATCAAGGACGCCCAGGGCCCCGAGATCGAAACGATGACCGGCTGGCTCGAAGCCTGGGGTGAGCCCATGGAGCCCGAAGGCGGCTCCGACGATGGGTCCGAGGGCCACGACATGGGCAACATGGGCTCCGACTCTGACGCAGGATCCATGGGCAGCATGGGCGGCATGATGAGCGAGGACCAGATGTCCGACCTCGAATCCGCCGAAGGCACCGAGGCGTCCCGCCTGTTCCTGGAGTCCATGACCGCCCACCACGAGGGCGCGATCGGCATGGCCCAGACCGAGATCAACGACGGTGAGAACCCCGAAGCGATCGAGCTGGCCGAAACCATCGTCGACACCCAGCAGGCCGAAATTGACCAGATGAAAGAGCTCCTCGCGGGCCTCTGACCGCACCAGCTCCACCACGCAGTCCACCCTCTGATCTGGTGTCCTCCAAGGACCTGATTCGAGGCATGTGATTGCCCTCTGACAGGTGCCGGTGTGGGGGCCCCGTTCCCTCCACACCGGCACCGTTTTGACCACTCCCCGATTCCTCGGATCACCGGTCAGTTACTCAGCGACCGTTCCTGTATCGACTGTTTTTTCGACGCTATCTTCTAAGGACTGCCTGTTGTCTTCGTCCCTGTCCCGCATCGCACACCTTGGCTCGATCACCGCCCTCGCCGTACTGCTCAGCGCCTGCACCACCCCGGCCTCGACCTCCCAGAACGCACCAGCGGATGCACCAACGGAGTCCGCGTCAGCGCCGGACTACCCGTCCGGGCATGTCCACGGCATGAGCGTCGATCCGGGCACGAACCGCATCCTGCTCGCCACCCACGACGGACTGTTCGATGTCAGCCGATCCCCTGCGCAGCGGATCGGGCCGACGATCGATCTCATGGGCTTCACCACCACCAGCGACGGAACCCTGTACGCATCAGGACACCCCGGGCCGGGCACCGACCTACCTGACCCTGTCGGTCTGATCACGAGCACCGACGACGGCCGCACCTGGGAACCTGTGTCCCGGCAGGGCGAAACGGACTTCCACGCCCTCGCCGCGACCAGTGACGGCCTCATCGGTCACGAAGGACGGATTGTCACCAGCCCCGACGGGCAGCACTGGACCGTCACAGCCGACGATATCCCCGCCTACAACCTGGCCGCCGCCAGCAATGGCACCGTTCTGGCCACGACCGAAAAAGGCCTGTATCGATCCGAGGACAGCGGAACAACCTGGGAGAACGTGCCGGACGCTCCCCTGCTGATCTTCACGACCTTCGCCGGCGACACCGCCATCGGCGTCACCCCCGACGGAACAGTCCACACCAGCGTCGATGCCGGCCTCACCTGGCCACAGCAAGGCTCCGTTCAGGGGAAACCGGCAGCCATCGCCGCAGCCCACACTGGTGATGACACACACCGCATCTGGGTCGCCACCGCCGAAGGTATCGAAGTTTCCAGCGACAACGGAACAACCTTCCAGACCCTCGCCGCGCCCTAGGACTGGCCCAACACCCATAAGCAAGCCGGGTTACCACCGAGTCAATGGTCGACGCTCCTCCTGACCACCCGTGCACGGCAAAAGCTCCCCCACGCTCCGCTGCTTTTCCCGCACACACCTGGACAGCAGGAAGCGAAGGACCGCCTGCACACACCCACCTTGAGTCACCGCACCGGATAGCTCACCTCGAGCGAACGGTGGACGTGCACAGCCTCCACGAGTGCGGGTCAGGACTCATGCGCTGTCGTCTGTCTCGACAACTTGCCTCACCATGTTTCGTCTGTGACGTGCTGGTGACAGGGGTTTGTGAGGCAGAGGATTGGGCACAGTACAGCAGGTGGCGTCGGTCATGTTCTTGGACTTGATAACCAAGAGCCCCTGTTTGCGCATGTACTCTGTTGCGTCTCCCCCACTACAGAAGGACTGAGTACCACCATGGCAACCGACTACGACGAGCCACGCGTCAAGCCCGAGGACATGCCGGCGAACGAATCGCTCGAGGCGATTCAAGCCCAGCGCAGCAGCACTACTCAGACTTCCGTCATCGACGCCGAGGACACGGATACGGCCGAGGGTTTCGATCTACCAGGTGCCATCCTCGAGGACGAGCTCACGGTGACCGTGGTCCCCGTGCAGGAGGACGAATTTACGTGCATGTCCTGCTTCCTCGTCCATCACCGCACCCAGCTAGCGCGTGAGGTGAACGGCGATAAGTACTGCGCCGAGTGCGAGGGCTAACACCTAGCATCACTTAGCCAGGCAGCACTGATCCCTTACAAGGAACTCTCGCCGGGACCTCCGTACTGTTGGGCTACGCCGATCAGGCCCACTTCACCCGCATCACCGGCACCACCCCGAGCAGGTACGCCCGAGTCTCGAAAATCTAGGGGTTTGAAGAGGCAGTAGACCACGGCGCTATGCGTTGCTTTCGGTGTTATGGATCCAGTGGGTGCTCGCAACAACTACCGCGGCTGTGGCGAGTGCGGCTCGTGCCGTGTTTGCGGTTGTCCAGCGGCGGCGGTACTCGGCCCAGAAGTCTGCACCTTCTCGTGCGAGTTGGCGGTTGAGGGGGACATTGATGGTCATGGTCACGACGGTGCTTGCCAGGGATGTGCCGGCGATGACCATGTCGGTGACTGCGCCGCGCGGTACCGCGCTGATCGCTAGGCCGATGGCAGCTGCGGTGGCGGATCCGAAGAGCAGGATGAAGGTGCCGCGTTCGGCTTTGCGGTTGATGAGGAGCATCGCGGCAGTTGCATCGTGTTTGTTGAGCCGTCCGAGTGCGGGTATGACCATAGTCGAGAAGGCCGCATAGATGCCGCCGACCACCCCGGCTCCGACTACTGCGGTGACTTGAATCATGACCAGACTCCTAAGTCGGCGGTCCGCCGCGCGTAGGAAGCCAAGGATGCGGGAGGGCGGCCGAGCAGTTGTTCGACGCCATCTGCCAATGATGCGTTGCGTCCATCAAGAATGTCGGTGAACAAGTAGGCCAGCGGTTCGGCTTCGGCGGTCGGTACGTCGTCGGCTGCAAGATCGTCAACGAAAGTCACCACGTCAACCGCCTCGAAGGCGACCGGTCTACCGCAAGCGTTACCCAGGATTGCAGCTGCCTGGGCGAAGGTCAGCAGTTCCGGCCCTGATAGCTCGTACGTCGCATCTTCCGGGGGTGTTCTGGTCAGGGCAACGACTGCCGCGTCGGCTACGTCCTCCAAGTCCACGAAAGCTTCCGGAACATCAGGGGCGGGTAGGCGCAAGTGACCCCTGCGGACTGGGCCGGTGAGGAAATGTTCTGAGAAATTCTGCTGGAACCACGAACAGCGTAGAACCGTGGTCGGCACGCCGCCCTTGCGCAGTGCTTCCTCGCTCATCCGAGCGCCTTCTTCTCCGCGGCCCGAGAGCAGAACCAGCCGCTCGAGGCCTTCTTTCGCCGCTAGCTCGCCCAGCGCTTTCATCTTTTCCGGCACCCCGGGGAAGGCGAGGTCGGGCGTGAAGCAGACGTAGGCCGCGGAGGCGCCGCGTAAGGAGACTTCCCAGGTGGAGCGGTCATCCCAATCGAAGCCGGTGCGGCGTGATGCGGACCGTACCGGTAGTCCGGCGGTGACAAGTCGGTCGATGATGCGGGAGCCGGATCGTCCGGCCCCGCCGAGGATGAGAGTAGTCATACATCCAGTACAGCGGCAGGAGATTAGATGGTGAATGGGCGAAGCTCGCTATGACCTTCGTTATCGTCTAGCGTTGCCCGCGTGGATCCGCTGACGCATTTCCTTGATGGCCCTCGAGCAGCCAACGCCTTCGCTCTCGCCATGAGTATGAGTGCCCCCTGGGGCATTACCGTCCGCGATGGTGCCGCTCTCACCGTCCTGGTCGTTACCCGTGGGGAGGCCCGCGTGGACGGGACGCGCCTCAACGCCGGCGATGTAGCTCTGATACGCGGCCCTGAGCCCTATGCAGTGACCGACGCAGCCACGAGCACGCCCTCGATCGAGATCGGTACCGGACAGCACTGCACCACCCTCGACGGTCGAGACCTCCGCGAAGAATTCCGGCATGGCGTCCGTCGATGGGGCAATGCGGTGGACGGGGAAACCGCGATCCTTGTCGGCACGTATCAACGCCCTGACAACGCCGGCGGTCTCGTCACACGCGCCTTACCTCGTCTCGCTGTCGTCCCGCGCGAACGTGCCGACAACACCCTTATCCACCTGCTGAGGCGTGAGCTCGCCAACGAGGACCCAGCAGCCCAGATCGTCGTCGACCGCCTCCTCGACGTCCTCGTCGTCAACACCATCCGCAGCTGGATCGCCGACCCTGACCGCCCGGTCGAAGCCACCTGGCTCACCTGCAATGACCCGTTGATTGTCCGCGCCCTTGAGTGCCTGCACTCCGAGCCCGCGGCCCCCTGGACTGTGGACACTCTCGCCCGCCAGGTGAACATCTCACGGGCCTCACTCGCGGCCCGCTTCCGAACGAGCGTCGGAGAACCACCAATGGCCTACCTCACCCGATGGCGCCTCACACTCGCGGGCGACTTACTCCACACTCCTGACACCACCGTCGCAACAGTTGCCCACAGCGTCGGATACAACAACGCCTACGCCTTCAGCACAGCCTTCAAACGCCAGAGCGGAACAACCCCCACCGAATACCGTCAACGCCGCCCCGCACTCGCACCATGAACCCAGCAGGGCTAATCGCACTTCCACCTACTCACTCGAGAGCACCGAACTGGTGCGTCTCCTCCTCCCTGTCTTGTAATCGATAGTTGGATGCGAGACACCACGACGAGACACCACCACTCCCTGCCACCACTGCTCCGGGCGGGGCTCGGTGTAGCAAGCACACCGCTGTCACGGCAGGTCTTTCTGACTCCTCGGGGTTTCAGCACTAGCCGAGTCGCCGACCTGTCTGACGGCAGACAAATGAGGCGGTATCGTGCCGAGCGTGTGCGGTGCAGCGGTAAGTGGCGTTGGCTTCGCAGCTACAACTGGCACCAAACAGCGGGAACTTAGCTAACGAGTTGTGAGACGAGACCTTCGACGCGGGCTCGGAGAGCATCGCGGACTTCCCTGACTCCGTCGAGTGTCATCGTTGCGGGATCAGATATCTGCCAGTCCTCGTACTTCTTGCCCGGGTAGATGGGGCAGGTGTCCCCGCAGCCCATGGTGATTACGACGTCGGCTGCCCGGACGACGTCGTCGGTGAGGGGTTTGGGGAACTCCTCGCCGAGGCTGATCCCGATCTCGTTCATGGCCGTGACGACGTTCTCGTCGAGGTGCTCAGCCGGCATCGAGCCTGCGGAGCGGACGTTTATTGCACCCTGGGTGAGGTCCTTGAGGAGGGCTGCAGCCATCTGGGAGCGGCCGGCGTTCTGGACGCAGACGAAGAGGATTTCGGGAACTCCGCTGGGGCGTTTGCCCTGCGCGTGGGCGAGGGCGTTGAGCCGGTCGCGGGCGAATCGGCGCGTGATGATCGGCAGGTAGGTCTTGATCTTCGCTGTGCGGGCGAGGGCCGTGTAGGACTCGAAGACGTAGCGTTCAACCATTTCGGGCCCGAACACACCATCGAAGGAGGCGGCGAGCTCGTCGCAGATACGGTGTAGGACGTGCTCGTGGGTGCCGGTGGGATCATCAGCTGGCGAGAGCGTGCTCATGGTGTCCGTCCTTCCTGGTGCTCTGACCGGTAGGCGGGTCCGCCTGCCGGGTCCTCCTTCAACCTGCTTGCCGGCTATGGTCCAAATCTGCCGGCCCCAATCGGTGGTCGGTGTCAGTAGTCGGAGTCGCCGGAGCGGCCGTGCGCGGTGCCGGTGGGGAACCCGATCATGACCAGTTGTGGCTCGGGCGCGGAGCAGCACCCGCCAGCAACAGCGTCCATCTCAGATGCTGCGTCGCTTGCCGCTTCACCTGCTGCGTCGGTCCCACAGGACGCACCGGCGGCCCCAGTGTTTGCGGTGAGTGTGGTTGCGGCGGGGGTGTCGCAGGATCCGCCGAGGTCGGTGCTGCAGACCCCGGTTTCGGGTAGCTCGAGCTGCAGGCGGGATGCGGCTTCGGTGTCGCCGGCGATCGCGGCGGTCACGGAGCGGACCTGCTCGTACCCGGTTGCGAGCAGGAACGTCGGTGCTCGTCCGTAGGACTTCATTCCGACGAGGTAGAAATCCTTTTCCGGGTGGGCCAGGACGTCGGCCCCGTGGGCGGGGACTGTTCCGCAGGAATGGAACTCCGGGTCGATGAGGGGTCCGAGGGCGCGCGGTGCCTCCACGGCGGGATCCAGTTCCAGGCGCAGCTCGCGCAGCATGCTCAGATCCGGCCGGAATCCGGTGGCGGGAACGAGGACGTCGACGTCGATGGTGCGGGGCCCGTCCGGCGTCGACGCGGTGACGGCCAGACCCGTGTCGGTCGTGTTGAAGCTGGTGATGGTGAAGTTGGTGATGAGCTCGACGACGCCGTCGCCGACGAGGGTGCGCAGGCGGCTGCCGAGCTGCCCGCGGGCGGGCAGGCCGTCGAGGTCCCCACCTCCGTAAAGTTTCTGCGCGGATCCGCTGCCGCGGACGGCCCAGAGGATGCGGGTACCGGGTTCGTTCCTGGCGACCTGGCCGAGATTGATGAGGGTGTTCGCGGCGGAATGACCTGCTCCGACGACCATGACCGTCCTACCAGCAAAGCGGACCCGTTCGGTGCCAACAACATCGGGCAACGGCTTCGTAATGAATCGGGATGCCCTGCCTTCACCCGAAGCCTTCAGTCCGGCCTGGCCGAGGGGGTTGGGCTGGTCCCAGGTACCCGAGGCGTCGATGACCGCGCGCACGAGGTGATCGGTGGTGCCCTCGGGGCTGCTGACGCGGACGAGAAACGGTGTGGTGTCGCGGTCTTTCGTTCGGGTCTTGTCCATGCCGAGTCGGGTGACCGCGGTAACGCGACTGTCGAAGTGCAAGGTCTCCTTGATGACCGGGAGGCAGGCGAGGGGTTCAAGGTAGGCCTCCACGAGTTCCCGCCCGTAGGGCAGGGCGGTCTGGCGGGGCTCGGCCCAGCCGGCGGTCTCGAGGAGGCGTCGGGCGGCGGGGTCGATGTTGTACTGCCAGGGCGAGAACAGGCGGATGTGCGCCCACTGCCGAACAGCGGCTCCGACGCTCTCTCCCTGCTCGAACACGATCGGGGTCAGGCCCTGCTCGAGGAGGTTCGCGGCCGCGGACAGCCCTGTTGGCCCGGCCCCGATGACGGCGACCGGTAGATCAGTGATCCCGGTCGAGCCGTTGGTAGCTGAGTTGGTGGTGGTGTCAGACATGGGCGTTCTCCTCGATGAGAGCGGTGGCGATGCTGGGGGCGTCCTCGAGTGCGGCGAGGTACCGTTCGGCGTCCAGGGCTGCGGCGCAGCCGGATCCTGCGGCGGTAATGGCTTGCCGGTACCGGTGGTCGACGGCGTCGCCGCAGGCGAAGACACCGGACAGGTTCGTCAGGGTGGTGGGTGCGTCGACGACGATGTAACCCTCGTCATCGAGGGTGACCTGGCTCTGGACGAGGTCGGTGCGGGGCAGGTGACCGATGGCCACGAAGATCCCGGTCGCAGCGAGGTCCCTGATGTCCCCGGTGATGGTGTCGGTGAGGGTGACGCCGGTGACCTTCTCATCCCCGTGGATCGCGGAGATGGCGCTGGTGTACTCGAACCGGATCTTTTCGTTGTCCATGGCCCGCTGCGCCATGATCTTCGACGCCCGCAGGCTCGAGCCACGAACGACGACGGTGACGGTGGCCGCGAAACGGGTGAGGAACAGGGCTTCCTCCATGGCCGAGTCCCCGCCGCCGACGACGATGATGTTCTGATTGCGGAAGAAGAACCCGTCACACGTCGCACACCACGACACACCCCGGCCGGTGAGGCGCTTCTCGTCCGCGAGTCCGAGTTCCTTGTAGGCGGAGCCGGTCGCGAGGATTACCGCCGGTGCTTGGTAGGTGTGACCGCTCAGGGTGGTGACGGTCTTCAGGGTGCCGGTGAGTTCGACCGTGGCTGCGTCGTCGTACTCGATGACCGCGCCGAAGCGTTCGGCCTGGCCGCGGAGGTTCTCCATCAGCTCCGGTCCCTGGATGCCGTCGGTGAACCCGGGGAAGTTCTCGACCTCCGTCGTGTTCATCAGCGCACCCCCTGCAGTCACCGCGCCGGCGATGACCCTCGGGTTCAGGCCGGCACGGGCGGCGTAGATCGCCGCCGTGTACCCGGCAGGGCCGGATCCCACGATGATGATTTTCTCCTGCTGCAGCTCTGTCATGATGCGTGCCTTTCGGATCCTGGAAGCGACGAACGGGAAGGGCTGAGGGTCAGGCGCTCTGCATACCGGTGCCGGCATCGGTGGGCAGAAGTTCACTGATGAGCTGCTGAATACGGCCCTTGATCTCATCCCGGATCGGGCGGACCGATTCCACGCCCTTACCGGCGGGGTCCTCGAGGACCCAGTCCTCGTACCGCTTGCCCGGGAAGTACGGGCACTCATCCCCGCAACCCATCGTCACGACGACATCGGAGGCTTTCACGGCTTCGGTCGTGAGGATCTTCGGGGTCTCCGCAGTGATGTCGATACCCTCCTCCTTCATCGCCTCCACCGCTGAAGGGTTGATCTGGTCGGCAGGCTGAGAACCAGCGGACAGGACCTCGATGCGGCCCTCGGAGAGATGCTGCAGATACGCCGCAGCCATCTGAGACCGGCCCGCGTTGTGGACACAGACGAACAGCACCGAGGGCTTCTTACCACTCACGGTGTCCGTCGCGTTCGTCGTCTTGGAGGTGGTCTCTGCTGTTTCAGTGGCTGTTTCAGTGGCCATGGGGAATCCTTTGGTTCTCACCCCGCCGACAATCCGGACGGGTCCTGATAAGTGGTGGATAGGAGTCGAACAGCTCCCGGGTACGCGCCTGTACGGACACCCAGAAGAGATTGACTAGCTTCGATATTGAGTATGCGGAGCTATATCGATGGTTGTCAATGTGCGGGTATGCTGGGTGGCATGACGACGATCTCCGAGCCCCGAACCATGGCTGCAACCACGGACCTCGCGACCACTGAGATGGTTGATGAGGGCCCGTGCTGCGTGCCGTCCGGGACGCCGGCGATGAGCGCGCAGCGGGCTGAGGAGCTGTCCAGGCAGTTCAAGGCGATCGCCGACCCGAACCGGCTGCGCCTGGTCTCACTGATCTCTGCCAGCGCCGAGAACGAGGCGTGCGTGTGTGACCTCACCGAGCCGCTGAACCTCGGGCAGCCAACCGTGTCGCATCATCTGAAGATCCTCGTCGACGCCGGGATCCTGCACCGGGAAAAGCGCGGCGTGTGGGCGTATTTCTCGATCGTCCCCGGCGCCCTGGACGCCCTCGCCGGCGTCCTCACCGAACCCAAGTAACACCCCAGCAGCCCCTCCGGGTCCTGCCCGTTGCCTGCCCGACCCCTGCCTGATTCCTGCTTTCCTCCTTACCGACCAGAAGTGAGTATTCCTGTGAGTTTCAAGGCTGATAAGCCCTCTGTCCTGTTCGTGTGTGTGAAGAACGGGGGGAAGTCTCAGATGGCCGCCGGTTTGATGGACAAGGTCGCAGGAGACTCCGTGACCACCGCCTCTGCCGGGTCGAAGCCCGGATCCTCCGTCAATGCCCTGTCTGCCGAGGTCCTGGCCGAGGTAGGGGTCGACATCAGCCAGAACGTCCCCCGCCAGATCACCCGCGAGGACCAGGAGAAGGCGGACCTCGTCGTCATCCTCGGCGCCGAGGCGCAGGTCGACGAGGTCGAAGGCACCCTGTACGAGCGGTGGGAGACCGACGAACCCAGCGAACGCGGCATCGACGGTATCGAACGGATGCGCCTGGTCCGCGATGACATCCTCGAGCGCGTCACCACTCTTCACACCACCCTCACCACACGCTGACCCCCAGCACCTCCTCACCGGTGAGCTCATGAGCGAGTTCACCGGTGCGTTTTTTCCTGCCCTCCTGTTAGGAGCCCTGCTGCTATGACTGCCATGACCGTGGTCGCTGTTCTGATCTTCCTCGCCACCCTGACCCTGGTCATCTGGCAACCCAAAGGCCTCGGCATCGGCTGGTCCGCCCTCGGCGGCGCGGTCCTCGCGCTTCTGACCACGGTGGTGAGCCTGTCCGACATTCCGGTGGTGTGGGACATCGTGTGGAATGCGACGTTCGCGTTCGTCGCGATCGTGATCATCTCCCTCATCCTGGACGAGTCGGGGTTCTTCACGTGGGCGGCGCTGCACGTCGCCCGGTGGGGCAGGGGCAACGGGCGTTTGCTGTTCGCGCTGATCGTGCTGCTCGGGGCCGCAATCGCGGCCGTGTTCGCGAACGACGGAGCGGCGCTGATCCTCACGCCGATCGTCATCCAGATGCTCATCGCCCTGAAGTTCCCCGCCAAGGCGTCCCTCGCGTTCGTGATCGCGTGTGGTTTCATCGCCGACGCCGGGAGCCTGCCCCTGGTCGTGTCGAACCTGGTGAACATCATCACTGCCGACTTCTTCGACATCAGCTTCGCGCGCTACGCCGTCGTCATGGTTCCCGTCGGCATCGTGTCGGTGGCCGCGAGCCTCGGGGTCCTGTTCCTGTTCTTCAGGAAAGCCATCCCCCGTACCTATGACATGAGCGTTCTGGGAACACCGAAATCAGCTATTGCGGACCCCCTGACGTTCAAGACCGGATGGGTGATCCTCGGTGTCCTGCTCATCGGCTACTTCGCCGCCGAGCCACTCAACATTCCTCTCTCGGCTGTGGCAGGCCTCGGCGCCGTGGTCCTCATGCTCGTCGCGTCCCGCAAACCCGCGTTCCTGTTCCCCCGGGCTGCAGTCCCAGTAGCAGCCTCAGTGGCAGCACCGGTGACCACATCGGTGACAGCGTCGACAAAGCAGGTGGTGACGCCTGCAGCTGATGCTGATGATCGGGCAGCGGACCTCGACTACGAAACCGTCGGCGCAGCTCACCGCTCCACCGGCGGCACCGCGAGCAGCGCTCATTCCACCGCCGATATGAAGACCTCCGACGCGGACGCGAGCGACGGAATGTCCCTCTCAACTGGTGGAGCTGCGGCACTCCCGAACGGTCGGATCTCGGTACCCCGGATCCTGCGGGAAGCCCCCTGGCAGATCGTCCTGTTCTCCATCGGCATGTACCTCGTCGTCTACGGGCTCAGGAATCAGGGCCTCACCGACGAACTCGCCGGCGTGTTCTCGAACATCAGCACCAACGGAGTCCTCATCACGGCCCTGGGCGTCGGTGTGATCGTCGCCGTCCTCGCGTCGTTGATGAATAACATGCCCACCGTCCTGATCGCCTCGCTGGCCATCGGAGCAGCCGGGGCCACAGGGCTGACGCAGGAGGCGATGATCTACGCCAACGTGATCGGCTCGGACCTCGGCCCGAAGATCACCCCGATCGGCAGTCTCGCCACTCTGCTCTGGCTGCACGTCCTGGACCGCAAGGGCATCCACATCGGCTGGGGCCAGTACTTCCGCACCGGCATCGTCCTCACCATCCCCGTCCTGATCATCACCCTCCTCGCCCTCGCCGGCTGGCTCACCATCATCGGCGTCTAGGAGTCGGCAGGACCACGGGAACGGTCGCTCCCGTGGTCACCCTTGGTCACCGTGTCCGGGCGAACGTGGCCGCGGTCATGGACGTCAGTTCTGCGGCTGGGCGGTCGTCCGGGTGCGGGTTGCGGTTGCGACGCCGACCGTGGCGAGGACCGCCATGATCACACCCATGACCGGGTAGCCGCCGAGTACGACGGCCAGTGCTGGACCGGCCGCGGGAGCCAGCGCACCCACGATGGTGACGGGGGCGGCGAAAACACCCTGCAGGGATCCGAAATTCCGGGTGCCCCACCGCTCGGACACGGCGGTGGCCTGCAGCAAGGTGTTGCAGCCGCGCACCATGCCGGCGAGGACCGCCACCACGATGAGCAGGCCGGTGGGCCCTGGCACCAGGGCCAAAGCCCACACACTTACGGCGCCGGCAGCCGTCAAGACCACGGTTCGCGTGATGGTGGAGGTGCTCGAGGGCAGTGCCGAGTAAGCGACCCGCCCGATGACCTGACCCACGCCGATCAAACCGAAAGCGACAGCAGCGGTTTGGTAATCCACTCCCCGCTCGAGGAACAGGGCGATCAGGTTGAACGTCACCGCATACAGGGCAAGTGTGGACAGAGCCATCGTCGCCTGTAGGAACCGGAACGGGGCACTACGCACCACAGCCCGAACGTCCTGCACCGGCCCACTATCCGTGGACTGGGAGAGCTCGGTGGCTCGGTGCGTCCACTGGGCGTTGAGAAAGAACCAGTGCAGCGGGATCGTCACTACGGCCAGGATCCCGGCTAGCACGATGTAGGCGGTACGCCACCCGAGCCCGTCGACCAGGGCGGCCGTGATGGGCGCGAAGATCGTCGACGCGAACCCGGCCACGAGGGTCAGCGTCGTCAACGCCCGTACCCGATGGCTTCCGTACCAGCGGGTGAGGACCACGAACGCCGGTTGGTAAAACACAGCGGCCTGCGCGAATCCCGCGACCAACCATGCGGCCGCAAACACGACGAAGTTTGATGCAGCCCCGACCAGCAGCAGTGCAAGGACACCAACGACGCTCCCCGCCGTCATCAGGAGCTTCGGCCCCGTGCGGTCCAGCAAGCGTCCGACCCGGACCCCGGCGATTGCCGACACGATCAGGCCGGCCGAGAACGCTGCGGTCATCGCAGGTACGGACCACCCAGTGTCCGCGCTGATCGGCACCAAAGCCACCGGCAACGAGTAATACAGCAGCCCCCAGCTCGTCGTCTGCGCGACGCACATCGCCGCCAGGCCCCCGCGAGGCCGATCCTGTCCACCACTAATCACTCGACAACCCTAGAGTCAGCGCACCAGCCCCCACGTCGGTCATCCACCTGTGGGCGGGTAGAGCCCGAAGGAATGAGCTCAAAGCCGTCCACCTGTGGGTGAACGAACCCCGACTCGATTGTTTGCCGATCAAGCCTCAATCTCGGGTTCTCACAGACGACCGTCCATAGGACATCCAGCAGTAGCTGCATCCGGAGCGGTAGTCGTGTCTCATGAGCCGTGTACGGAAGCTGTGTACTGCGAGCAACCTTGATAGTGCAAATTGGGGAAACCCTAGAACAGGGTTGGGGCTTCGGGGTCGATGCCGGTGAGTAGGGGACGGATGATCGGTTCGTTCCATCCGTGCTCGAGGAGAGCTGTGCGCAGCTGGACGGATTGGGCGCGGAACTGGGCGCGGCCGACGCTGCGCCACCGGAAGGTCGAGGCGTTGGCATGCCGGCCCTTTTGGGACCGGTCAAGCATGTTCAACGCCTGCGTTCCCGGCAGCAGGTGCGTGTCGATCCCGATGCTGGCGTGCACGCAGAGCGGGACGTCGCAGACATGCATGAGCGCGATGCCGGGGTGCAGGGTCTCTCCGGTGAGGTGTTCGTAGGCGTAGCGTTGCGGCCGCAGGGCGCGTTGCGCGCCGTCGCGCGCGACCCAGAACCGTCCGTACCCGTCGTCGGCGACGGCGCCGGTCCAGATCCAGCAGTCATGCGGCCGCGGGCCCTTGACGACTTTCTCCCAGAACCGGTCAGCCTCTCCCCTGCGCTGCCTCATCACCGACTACCTCCGCGAGGACGTCATCGGACCCGGACAGGTCGGCGGAGGATCGGCCGCCGGCCCTCCATTCGCACCACGCCGACGATAACCAGAGCGGCCGCGCCAGCGACCAGCCACTCGGCCCACCATGGGCTGTCGGAGACGGCGACTGGAACGAGCAGCAGGAAGAACCAGAGGGCGATCGCCAGGGCGCCGGCGACCTGGTTGCGGACCCGCGATGGAATGGGCAGCAGTAGCAGCGGAAGTCGGAGGACGGCGCGGACGAATAGGTAGCTGTACCGGATGCTCGAGGTGAGCAGCCAGCGGATGAGCCGGATCATCACGTCCTCCTGGTCATTGCGAAGCCTGTCGAGCTTCGATGTGGAGGTAGCGGTACACGGTCGCGCGGCTCGCGCCGATGATCTTGCCGATGTCCGCTGGAGCGAGGCCTTGGGCCTTTAGGTCCCTGGCACGTTTGACCTTGGCGTGGTCGATGGTGACTTCCGGTCGGCCGGCCTTCCGCCCATGTTCTGATGCCGCAGCCATGCCAGCTCTGGTCCTCTCGGCGAGCTGGTCTCGCTCGAGCTGGGCGAATGCGGACATCACCGTGAGCATGGCCTTCCCCATGGGACCGGTGGTGCTGATGCCTTCGGTGACGCTGCGGAAGTGCACCCCCCTGCGCTCCAGGTCGTCGATCAGTGCGAGGAGATTTCGAGTGTTGCGTCCCAGCCTGTCCAGCTTCCACACCACGACCTCGTCACCCTTCCGCAAGTGATCGAGCAGCTTGTCGAGCTCCGGCCGACTGGCCCTCGTTCCGCTTACGCCATGATCGGTAAAGATCCGGTCGCAACCCGCTGCCGTAAGTGCCGCGTGCTGCAGATCCGCGTTTTGCTCCAAGGTGCTGACCCTGGCGTATCCGATGCTTCCCACTCCCACACTCCTCATGCTCATCAAAGGCACAGTTCAGTTTTACTGAGAATAGAGGAAGTGAGACGCATTAATGAGACGACGCGCTGGGATGGAGATTGCCGCGTTGGCTGGGTTCTTCTCCTCCACCAACTCAGCATCAGATTCGTCCTATCAAAGGATCCTTTGGCTGGACTGAACTGACGGCTCGGCAGACGAACAGGGGAGTCCCACGGTTCCGGCTGTTCCCAGTCTCGCTATCTGTACTACGTCAGCGTCGCTGCACGTCGTCTCGCAACGATTGGACCTCTCGGCAAGGTTTGCCCATGATGCGAAGCCACGGTAGCAAGACAATGGAGGAACGATAACGGGCGGCGGCAGTGTCTCATCCTCTCGTCTCGCAACCCATCGGTCTCATGACACCTCTACTCAACTTCATCTCGCTCACTCTGGCGGGGCATGCAGCTACTACAATCGACGCTTCTGATCAGCCATTAGGTTTCTCATGACAACTTGACAGCAGACAGGGCCCAAGTCGATGTCACCGCCAAGACAGCTAGCGTTGATGAATACGCGGGTAGCCACGAACGGCTATGTTGGGTGGATGAACCCGACGCCAGCCGGGCCATTGGATGTTGTTCGTCCGAACGGGCCTTACATTGAGAAAATTATCATCCGAAACTACCGAGGAATCTCATCCTGCGAGGTTGAGCTAGAACCACGGGTGACGGTGCTGGCCGGGCGTAACAATGCAGGTAAATCCAGAATTATTTCCGCTCTACAAGTTGCTCTTGGCGGGCGGTCCGCCGATACCGACGATTTCACTGTCGGAAACGAATCCTTGCCGGAAATCGATGTGATCGTCTCCCCTGGTTCTCCCGCCGACCCAGGAGATGATGAAGAGTTCGAGCCGAGTTTTACGCAACTGTTTGAGAATAAAACTCAGGTGTTGAGTGAAACACCCATTCGCGAACGGATAGCATGGCGTACTAGAATATCTCGGTCGGGGGACGGAACTGGAGCACGATCGGACTCTTATTTTCTAACATTCGACACCACGAGTAGTAAATGGGTGCAAGTAATATCGCCGACAGCCCTATCGGCTAGGCAACGGAGAGCCTTCGCCGTGGATTTGATAAATACAGGGCGGGACTTACGCGACGAGCTAGGTCGGCAAGGGTCAATAATACGGAAAGTGCTTTCAGACCTCGAGATTCCAGAAAGCCATCGCGAGTCCCTTGAGTTACAACTTAGTCAATTGAGTTCGCAGATATTTGATGGCAGTGAGACGTTGAAGTCAGTCGACGCAGAGCTAGCAAGACTGCACTCACTTGTTGGAAGTGTGGGATCTCCAGCCCTCAATCCCCTTCCAACAAACCTTGAGGAACTAGGCAGGCTCATATCTATCGACTTAGACACCGGCGCAGGGCCACTTCCTATCCGCTTCCATGGCGCTGGATCTCGAAGCCTATCGTCGCTACAGGTGCAGGGCATCCTCTACGAGCGGCGATTGAGTCGCGATGGAAGCGCCGTTCCTCCTACACCCATTACTCTTGTTGAGGAACCAGAGGCACACCTTCATCCTCAAGCAGCCATGGAGCTGGCCGAACTTTTGGTGGGCATGCGAGGGCAGAAAGTCGTAAGCACTCACTCCGCCCACCTAGTCACATCGGTTGATCCCTCTTCAATTCGTCTAGTACAGGCTCTAGGCAGCGCGACCAAGATTGTTGATCTTGGGCCAGCGTCCGATGATGAGTTGGCCGTCCATCGCGCATTCCGTCCGAGTCTCCATAAACAGGAGATGGAGAAGCTGCGACGACTGGTCGAGCGGCCGTTCGGGGAGCTTCTCTTCTCCAGTTGCATAGTGATTGGAGATGGAGCTACCGAACGAGCTTTCCTGCCCATTGCACTCCGACACGCGCTTGGCGGAAAATCGCACGGTATCACCGTGGTGGACCCAGGAAGTCTATCGAATGAGCTTGCTACAGCCGCAGTTAAGTTCTCCGTGATGACAGACACGCCGTGCTTTATTTTTGCAGATAGTGACCAGGACGGAGCGACTGCTGTTCAGTCGCTTCAGCGTATTCATGCTGTTAAGCCCCCTGACGTAATTTGGATCAATGGCATGGACGGGGAGGGTCGCCCTGTGGCAGGGGCGATTGAATCTATGCTCATGACGTTTGACCAAGACATGTGTTTGGCAGCCTGTCAAGCCATCCAGCCCGGCTTGTCGGGGAACACGTTGAACCAAATGAAAAAGCTCAAAGGAAGTTCGGGCACGTTCCTTGCACGATCTATGATCGAGTTGTACGACGACTGGCAAACATGGCCGACACCACTACAAGAACTGATTCGGAAAATTGATGATGCAATCTGACGACCATGGTGTCGAGGTCTCCCTCAGTTCTCTCCAGCACAGAGCGATCGATTCAGACGCGCGTTCGATCGTGGTCCTAGCCGGCGCAGGTAGCGGCAAGACAGAGGTGCTAGCGCGGCGAGTACAGCGATTGCTGACTATGCAACAGGGTTTAGGGCGCGTCCTTGCTTTGTCTTATACAAATAAAAGCGCGGAAGAGCTAGCTGAGCGATTCAGAAAGCGTGTTGGAGCTGAGTCGGAGCGGGTTACAACCGAAACGATCCACGGGTTCGCGCACTCACTGCTTCGCCAGCATTCCACAAGAATCGGACTACCTATCGAGCCGGAGATCCTGTCGAGAGATGAGGACCGAGTTGAACTGTTCAGCCAGTGGCTAGGCAGTCAAGGCCTTGAGGCCGCTCACGATCCCCTCGAGCAACTCCGGCGCATCGATCTTGACCGCGCACGATTGATCGAAAGTCCGGAGGTGGAGGATTGGCGTAGAGCGCTAGCCAGCCTTCCGGCTCTCGACTACCCGGGTCTTCTTGACGCGGCTAGCGAACTACTTACGCTGAAATCGGTTCGCAGACAACTAGGGCGCACGTACACGCACGTCGTGGTCGATGAAGCACAGAATCTGACACCAGCTCAATATCGGCTCCTCACCATGATGTTAGGAGAGGCGGGTGAGGGTCCCGCGGCGATGCTTGTCGGGGACGATAAGCAGTCCATAATCAGTTTCGCAGGAGCTGACCCATCGTTGATGCACCAGTTCGCACAGAGGTACCAGGCAGAAGTCATCGCGCTCGATGTGAATTTCAGATCAGCGGCACTAATAAGCGAGTTCTCAAGCGTTATTGCGAGCGAACTTGGTCAGCAGCAGTCGCATGTGCAACCCCACGCAGCACGAGGACATATCCAGTTGGTTTGCGGGGAGGATGAGAGTGACGAGGCGAGGCAACTAGGCGATTGGGTGAGTGGATTGATACTCAATGGAATACCCAAGGCCGCCCTCGCCAATGGAGAATCGCCAACAGTTCGAGCAGAAGAAATCGCTATTTTGGGTCGGTCTGCTTCAGCTCTTCGAGAAATCTCGAAAGAGCTAGCAGCGCGAAATATCATTCATTCAACGAGTAGCGACGCCGGAGATTGGCTCGAGGGTTTAGCGGGCAAAGTAGTGTTAGAGTTAATCGCCTTGAATGCCGCCGAGCGACGTGTAGCACCACAATGGCAGTTGGCAAGACTTATCGATGAGGATCCTGATAGCCTGAAATCCCGCGATCAGGTCGCCAGTGTATTTCGCGCTCATACTAATCCACTCGTTAATGCATTAGCAGATCTGGTTAGCGAAACTAATCTACTGCAATTCATGCTGAGCTTGTCTAGCCTCATTACTGAACGTGACTCAGGTACATCGGGGCTCGCTTCGTGGAGTGCTGATCTTACGGAAATAGAGAACGCATGGAGTGAATACTTAGAATCTGTAGATAGAGAATCTCGATCCTGGGCAGACTTCCATCTTTTTTGCTCACGTCGGCAACGAGGTTCAGCTACCCAGGGTGTTCAACTTCTTACAGTACATAAGGCTCAGGGAAGAGAGTTTCGTGCGGTTGCGATTGTCGGTTTGAACGAAGGCCAGATCCCCGATTTTCGGGCAAAGTCGCAAAAAGAGCGCGAGAGTGAACTGCGCATCTTCTATGTTGCTGTCACTAGAGCCCGAAGGGTACTTCTTCTGTCTAGGGCACTTCGACGTAAGACCCGGTATGGCCAGAGGGTTACAACTCCATCACCGTATCTCGAGTTAACAAAGCAATTAGGGGTGGATGCTTTCGAATGACTTCTTTTGTTCAAAGTCGTTAAAGTGTGCTCACTAGGAATAGCTTTCATACTTTTCTTGGAGACCTAGGATATCTTGCCATAGCAGAGTTGATCGGAGATCAAATATGCAGAACATAGGGGAGCCTAGCCGGGGAGTTGGGGTAAGGCTCCTCGAGGATGGCCAGATCCGACTCGACAGTTTCGCCTACAACGCTGACGACGCTGCCTTGCACCCGGGCAGAGTGACTGTTCGGTCGGAAGTATGGCCTCAGTGGTTGATAACCGCCCGTGAGGAGTTGGCATCGGCCCGCGATGCGCGCGATGCCAACCCGGGACTCGATGCTGGTTCGGAATTCGATAATGCTGTCCTTCATGAGTACCGCAGTGCCATGATTTGCATCTGTGCAGTTGCGTTCACGCTAGAAGCCTTCACGAACTCTGTCGTCGCGCGTTACCCCCACGTCCAACGACCTTCGATCGTGAGATCCAACGGCGGTCAATCATCAGCGGCTGCTCGTCATCACCAGATTTGGACCGGCGCTTTTCGTCTCACGAACACCAATAGCGCGAATACTAAAAACACACTAAAGCAAATTTTCGCGCTGCGAAACGCGGCTGTCCACGCCTCGGCAGACTTCGTTGATCCGGTGGGTCACCCGGTGTTCCGGGTGGCACTTGAAGGCAGGTTTGTGACCTACACAGTCGAGAATGCGACCGACGCGTACATGGCAGCTGTAGATGCGCTTGAACATCTTCTAGGCCGTCCTCGGGGTGAAGCACCGGAATGGTTGGCTTGGTGCGCGGCGATGTCGACGCGGCTGACCACTATCAACTCTCCCCCTCTGACCGCTTCCACTAGCTACGACACGAACTAAGCTCTGCCCTCCCTAGTGGGTGTGCGATGTGGGTCCCCTACCTTAGTTTTCATATATGTTCAGTAGCGGGAACGTCAACGCGAGCTGAGCACGACGACGTAAATACTGTCGTGGCGTCTCAGAGGCGACATAGCTGCAGCTCGATGAATCATCTTGTTTGCGGTCGAATGCCACGTCCTGTCGCCGGCATCACCGCCTGACTCGCCGAACCTACGGCACCGGAACGGACAAAAGCTTCTCATCACGCTTCCTCTGAACGGTTCTGCCTGCCCTCAGATCGTTTAAGGCGGGCGTCGTGTTGGATCCGTACTGGATGCCATGAAACACCAAGGTGAGTGCCTCTATCTTCTTCCTGATGATGTCAAGGATGCGCCATGACTCCAAAGGAGTGAGCACGAGGGAGCCCGTCATCAGCGAACTTCCGTCGTGTTCCTGGTTGGGAAGACCCCACCACTCCTCGTCCTTGGTCTCTGCACCGCGGATACCGAGAGCCGCGACCTTCTGGGCGAACTCACCTTTCCCCTCTACTGTTCGGAAGGAATTTCGAAGGTGCGACAGCTTGTTCCGGATCCATTGGATGTCATCAATCTCAGACGTTGTGATAGTGACGCCCAAGTAGTCCCTGTAAAAGTCGTTGCACTGCTGGAGCAGCCATGTTCCCTCGGTGGAAAGCTTCTTTAGCCCGGATCCATACCGGCGGAGCAGATCATGCGCCGACTCCTCGAGGAACACCTCGAAGAGAGTGAAGGCATCCTTGATCACGGCCGCGGCCAGCTGCTGCCAGTACTGATCCCAGAAGATACCTGTCTCGTCCATAAAGTGGTCGTATGCCTCAGGACCTTGGTGAATGTCTGGTTCGCTACAGCCCCGCACCTCGCGCTCGGCTTCCTCCTCCTTTGACTTGAACCAGGCACTCATACCTTTCGCACTCGTCAGCAGGAAGGCACGAAGCTCCAGCTCATCAAAATGCCATGAAGCATACCGTCCAGTCGTCACGGCATGGTCAAGTCCAACTATTCGCTCTCCAATTTTCATCAATTGAGCATACTGCAGTGGTGGCCCCGCTCCATTTCTGCAATGTACCGACACCCATAGACTCGTGTCAGCTATCGTTCGGGAATGACCGCTGGCGAGACTGACCTACTCGACATAGTCGATCCCTTCTTTGTCCGGCGTACTTGACGCAAGAACTAGGTCGTCAAACCTCTGCATGTATTAAGTGCTTCTTCACACCCCTTTGAGCAAGCTTCACGCCTTGGGTACCAGCGCCACAACGGCCGAAATGACCGTCCTGGATGCGGGAACCCGAACTCAAAAGAGGATGTGCTGCTGGTCTTCACGCGGTTTCCCCGGGTGGCTTAAGCCTCCACTACCCCGTTCGTCGCTCCATGCATTAGGGAGGATTGCTGGCTTAGGTTGGAACAGGTGCCGGTTCTCGTCCGCTATCTGCTGGAGGTAGGTCCGCAGTATTTCTGCTGCAGCAGCCGCATCGGCAGAAGCGGTGTGCGCGTTGCCGGTATCGATTCCCAGCCGCTGGCATACCGCAGCAAGAGTGACAGGGACGCCGGGTTGAAAGTATCGGCTGAGCTGCATGGTGCACAGCACCGGCCATGCCGGTGCTGTGAGGCCAGCCCGCTCGAATTCTGCTGTCAGGAAGCTCAAGTCGAAGGCGGCGTTGTGGGCAACAACAACGGCACCTGAGAGCTGTGCGGCGATCTCATTCAGCACGTCGGCGAAGCCGGGAGCGTCGGCGATGTCTGCGGAGGTTATGCCGTGGATATGACTGGGCCCGGTGGGTTGGTAGGGGTTGATGAGGGTGGTCCAGCTGCCCTCTCGCACGCCTTCAGCATTCAGCCGGATGATCGTGATCTCAACGACGCGGTGCCTGTGTGGGGAGAATCCGGTGGTTTCGACGTCGATTACCGCGAAGGGAGTCTTCCCAGGCACGACCGGGAGCCCCGGTGATGATGGCCGGAAGAGTTTGGCAGGCCCGGTGCGTTTTTCGCCCGAGGGTATGTCGGGGTCGATTTGAGCGAGTCGTTGCAGGGTGGACCATGCTCCCGGTATGTCCAGTGAGCTGGCGGCGTAGGAGTGGGTGAGCAGGTCATCATTCAGGTGGACGTCGTGTTTGTCCTGGGTTTTAACCAGTACGGTCTGGGCGAGTCCGGTGGGGGTCGGTTGCTCGGATGCTGCTAGTTGGTGGAGAAGACCGGCGAGTTCGGCGGGGGAGATTTTCCGGCAGTTCAGAGCGACCCCGTCCTGGCTGGCCGCGATGCCTTCACTGGAGAGCAGGACATGGAGGGTGTTCATGATCCGGTCCCCGGCCCATGGGAAGAGGAGCGTGTCATCGCCCCAGGGGAGTATCGCCCGGTGGTGCAGACCTAGGCGCCTGTAGGCTTCGCGCCCTTGGGAAGCGAAGAGCCGGCCGGTGTGATCGAGGTAAGCAGGCACCGTGTCATTTTCATAGAGCCGCTGCATACGTCGGCGGATGCCGTCGGCGATTCGCGCTCCCGCCCCCGTAAACGTGGGAGGTCTTCCGCCCGATGCCTTGGCGAGATTGATGACTTTGCCGGCGAGGTCCACATCTAGGACCCGCCAACGTCGTCCTGCAAAAATGAGCAGGCTGCCTTCGGTGACCGGGTGGTCGATGGGAATGGATCCAAGGGTCCGGCCCGAGGCCACGAGGCGGTATTCCTCGGCGGTTTGGAACGCGCTGTAAAAGCTGTAGTGGTTCACCAACCGCTCACCGATTCGCCCCGGCAGCAGGGTCCCGTCCGAGGCCTGCGTGAGGATCCCCTTGCTGCCCAAGGTTCGGAGCAGTTGGATGAACATGCCTTGGTCAACATGCCGGAACGGCCCAGCCTGGCAGAGGGCACTGAAAAGTTCGGCCGCTTGGGCGCCTCCATGCTGGGCTATCACGGACAGGACTTGTTGGATCAGGGTGGAGAGGTGCAGACCGGAGGTGTTGGGGGGCTCGTACCATTTCTCGAGCAGCAGTTCAACGATCGCGAGGGTTTCGAAGGTTCCTGTACGCAGCTGATCCACCGGCGGCGTTCGTTCGTTCAGAGGCTGTTCGGACACGTAGAGGCGCAGGGTCGCCGGACCGTTTCGCCGTCCCGATCGGCCCAGCCGCTGGCGCAGGGCGGAGACACTGCCGGGAGACCCTATCTGCGCGACCGTGTCGGCCGATCCGATGTCGATGCCCATCTCCAGAGTAGAGGTGCAGATGGCCGTTGCTGGGGTTTCGGTCCTCCGAAGCTTGGATTCGACATCTTCGCGGAATTCCTTGGACAGGTTCCCGTGGTGGGGGAAGAACTCGTTGGCTACCCGGTTGTGTTCACTGATCTCTTGGAGAAGATCGGCATAGGTTTCCACATTGGCGCGTGAGTTGGCGAAGACCAGATTGTCCCGGCCGCGGAGGTTACGGAAGAGATGTTCGGCTATCGCGCGTTTATCGATGTCGCTCTGCGTTTCCTCCTCGTCCCCCGGGGAGGAAGCTTCCGGATCAGGGCCGGTGCCGGCGGTAAGGTAGCCGCGCAGTTGCATGCGCAGCTCCGCACGATCATCGTCCGTTCCACCGATCAGGCACACCGGCAGGGCCCGGTCCGGCCGGAGGAAGTCCGCGGCCACGGACAGGTCCGAGAGCGTAGCGGAGAGACCTATGCGCGGAACTTTCCGGCGAACCGCCAATTCCACCCGGTGGAGCAGGGACTGCAGCTGCGCCCCGCGTTCGGTTCCGATGAAGGAGTGCAATTCATCGACCACGATGTACTGCAGCCCGTGCAGCAGTGCCGGGATGCGGGTGCCTTGAGTGATGAAGAGTGCTTCGAGCGATTCCGGGGTGATCAGGAGCAGCCCGTCGGGTGATTCCCTGAGGGTTTTGCGGGCCGCCCCGGTGACGTCTCCGTGTCGGCGGTGTACTGGGACTTCGACGTGTTCCGCGAGGTTGCTGAGACGTTCGTACTGGTCATTGATCAGGGCCTTCAGCGGTGAAATGTAGAGAGCCTTGACCCCTGCGGGCACGGGCCCGTTCTCAGCTGCGCTGGCCAGGGCCGAGAGGATCGGCAACCAGGCGGCTTCGGTCTTCCCGCTGGCGGTTGCGGCGCTGATAATGACGTCCGTGTCAGCGGCCAGGATGGGATCCACTGCTTGGGCCTGAGCGGGCCGCAGCTGCTGCCATTTCTGTTCCCAGATCCAGGTCTGGACACGGCGGTGCAGCCTTTCGAACGCGGCGGCGGGATCGCTCATGAACTCACAGCCTGAAGGCGGACAGTTCGTCATCGTCCCTGTCAGCCAGCGAATTGCCTTGTGGAGTGCCGGACCCTGAATTGGCCGCTGTCTCTACGGTCTGCGTGGGCGTCGTGGGGTGTGGCGTCGGCTCCGCGGGTGCCAGGGGGGCGAGGTCGGGGTTGGACTCGTGTTCGAGTTTTACTCCCACGAGAAGGTCTTCCCATTGCCGCCCGGGGTTTTGTTCCAGTACCGCGAGCAGGTCCAGGAAGCTCTTGATGGTGTTGCGGGGGGTGCGGAAATAGGCGTCACCAATGCGCTGGGCGCAGTGATGCATGTAGGCGGTGATTCCTTCATCGGGGATGAGATACGCCGATTCCTCCCCTCCGGCCTGGACGTGCCGGAGCTTGGTCAGCAGGACATAGAAGTCTTCCGGGGTCAGGCTGGTCAGGCGCAGCACGGGCCCGGAGTAGTCCACGAGCCCGTCGACGGCGTAACTGTTTTCCTCCAGCCGGGACTGCAGTGCAGCGTATGAGTAGAGGCCACGGCGCGGATCCAGGAGGAAGTCGGGCGTACCGCCGAAAACGAAGCCCAGACCGGATGCGGTGCCCTGGGTGGAGTCATTGAGGATCCGGAGGATCTGTTCGTAGTTGGAATTGCGGGCTTGGCTGTTGGCCAGCTTGTACAGGTTCACCATTTCGTCGAGGCAGACCAGGACACCTCCGAAACCGGCAAGACGGACGAACAGGGCCAGCAGCTTGAGCTGGTCATAGAAGTTGGAGTCATCCACGATGGTTCGCACGCCCAGGGCGGCGCGCGCATCGGTGCGGGTGGTGAATTCTCCGCGCAGCCACCGAACGGCGTCGGCCTTGAGCTGTTCATTCCCGGTGTCGTGTCCTTGCCAGTATTTGGCGATCACTTCGGCGAAGTCGTATCCGCCGGTGAGTTCGGAAAGCTGATCGAGGTTGCGGCGGATGATGGTTTCCACGGCCTCGCCGGAGGCCCGGGACTCTGTAAGGGCCTGCGTGACGAAGCGTTCCACCACGCTGGACATGGCGCCGCCGTCGGCCTTGGCTCGGGTGGACATGTTGCGCATCAGTTCGGCGTACAGGCTTCTGGCCTGCCCACCGGTGGCCTGCAGGCGCCGGTCCGGTGAGAGATCGGCGTGGACCGTGACGAGTTTTTGCTGCAGGGCAATCGAGCGGATCAGGTGCAGAAAGAAGGTTTTCCCGGAGCCGTAGTCGCCGATGATGAAGCGGCTGCCGGATCCGCCGTCATTGATGCGGTTAATGTCCGACAGCAGCGCCTGCACTTCGTTGACCCGGCCCACCTGAACATGCTGCTGACCCATCCGCGGGACCACGCCTGCACGCAGGGACTGCAGCAGCGCGTCCCGTTCACGGGGGCGGATGGCGGCAGCGGAGGGACCGGTCATGAGCGAAGCTCCTTCAGAGCGTAGGCATTGATGGTGAGGATCTCATCGCCTTCGATGAGAGGTTCATCGGAGGCGTCAAGGGCTGCTTCGTTCAGCGTGTCCAAAGCCCCGTCCGGCAGCAGCCCATGGTGGGCGGCCAGGTCGTCGAACTCGTTGCGGTCCAACTGGTTGCGTCCTGCCAGAGCGTGCAGCATCGAGGAGTGTGCTTGATCGAGGCCTGCCACTGAGGAGGCAGCGCCAGAGCCGGTCCCGGCTGGCTCCTTGGGTCCGGGCTGTTGCGGCCATTCCGGTTCGCCCTGCCCCGGGGTGGGCGGGGCTTGGTCCTCGTCGAAGATTCCGCTCAGCAGGGCTGACACTGCAGCCGTTTCGCTCATCTTGGCTTGAATGACCGTCGGGTCCAGCACGAAGCCGGTTTCGGCCGGGGCGGCGGTCGGAGGTACGGGAATGGGGTAGCCAGGTTCCGGCTCTCCGGCGGGTCGGACCGTCACAGGCCCCCCAGCGGGAGCGAGGGAGCCCGTCAGGGCGGCGTGAAGCCTGCTGGAGACCGTTGATGCTTCCAGGCCCAGCAGTTTGTAGATTTTTTGCAAGGTTGTAACTTCGGCCGGTGCGATGTGTCCGTCGGCTGCGGCGACAGTGACGAGCATGTCGCCCACCGCGGCCTTCTGTGCACCCGAAAGGCTCTCCAAGCGTTTGGTCAGTCCAGTCAGTTTCACACCGGTGGCACCAAGCCACTGCAGATGCGCCCGGAGCCGGGTGCGTTCGGGCGTGGTCAACTGCAGGGATGATTCCAGATGAGCGGTGAGGTGATCAAGTTCGGCCGGCAGGATATGGCCGTCGGCGGCGGTCACCGCAGCAGCCAGGTGCATCATCGTCAGGGCGGTGCTGTAGGCAGGGGTTGGAGAGTGTGGGCTACCGGGTTGAACCCGGAAGATCACGACTGGAGTCAGCTCGCTGACCGCAGCGCCCCCGAAGCGGACATCGGGCTCCAGAGCGGCACCCAAACTGTCCAGCAGGGTCGCGAGATTAACGGTTTCGGGCTTGCTGAGTTTGCCGGTTACACCGGCGGGCCAGTGGTTGAACAGCTCTGCTCCGGAGATCAGCGCAGTCCCCGAAGGTATTAGTTTTTCCATCAACCAGTTTTGAAAGTCCCGGACGGCCCCGGTACTGCTGTCGATCAGGTCCCCCGGCAAAAGCGCGGCGGCGGCCAGGGTTCCTGCCTTGTCCGGGTTGCGCCCGAGCCACCGGCTGTAGGCTTCCAGCTCAGCGGTCACACTGTCAAAGAGTGCCGCGAGCTTCCTAAGCGGTGCCTGCTGGGCGAACACATCCGGGATGTTGTCCATTTCCAGATTGGCCTGGCCGATCTGGGAACTGGCCGTGTAATAGCTGGTTTTAATTGTGGTCTTGCCCGGGCGCACGATAAACCCATCCGCGAACTTCTGCCGGTACCTGAGAGTGAAAAGCCGGGTGAACTCCTCGGTGCACCGGGAGGCAGGCGTTCGCACCGGGATGTCGGGGTGGAACCACGCCCAAGCCAGAGCCCACTGCGCAGGAATCGGTTTGCCGTCCGCTGCCAGGTCGCCCAGCCCGACCCTGAGACTGATCGGAACCAGCCACCGCGACTCGGTCAAGGCCGGCGGTTCCCATTCCGCCGATGCGGGGGCCTGCATCAAAATGAAGTCGATGAGTTCCAGGAATCGGGACGCATACCCGGAAAAGGAATCGCTGCGGTCACCGTGCAGTTCGATCAAGGAGAGCATCTCAGCCCTGATCGGGACCAGCTCACCTGCCAGGGAAGGGTCCTTAGCGATATCCATGAGGACTCGCCGCTCAAGCCCGTACATGAACAGGAACACATAGCCGATCGGCACTTCAGGGTACCGCCGTCCATCCGCCTGCCAAGTGAGGTACGCGGCCCGCGCCGCCGGGGCGATGGATTCGTACGAAGGCCAGTAGTCCAGGGATTGCCCTGCCCAGTCCGGGTTCTGCGAATTAATCCTCAGTGCGGGATTAATCAGGGACGGTTCCGTGCCACCCTTGGGAGAGGGCAGGACTGAACCGACATAAATCAATCCACCCGAGATCAGGTAATCGCCGACCCGTGCCGCCTCGCCGTACCCATACCAGCGCGCCTTACCCGAAACACGGCTGGACTTCTGGGGTGCGGGAGGGGCATTCGATGCACGGCGTACCGCAAGAGGGCGATCCACAGCCGGCGGCGCCTCCGGGGATGAGAACACCTTCGGACGCTCAGCTTCACCCGATAAAGACCGCAACCAACTCAAAAAACCCACGAGACCCCCGATTCCTGTGCAGATGAAATTCACCGTGCAGCCAGCCGATTCCCTGTAAATACTAGGGGCCCGAGTTATGTTTCGGGCCGAGGAGCACCAACTCCGCGAGGTGAACCTCCGGGTTTTGAATCTTGGCGGCGGGAACGTGGACACCGGCACACCGACGAGATCGATGGTTCAGAACCGGTGCAGCCACAACACGGCCATGACCATCCTCAAAGCCGCCTCCAGCCGCCGGAACATGAAACTCAACGCCGTCGCCGCGAAAGTTGTTACATCCATCGGACAGGCACCCCCCCTGCACCCACTTCGACGGATAAACCCTCACCCGCCGCCAGCCGCCAGCCGCCATGTTGCCTACCCTGCCTAAAGCAGATCAAGGCAAAAAAGGCAAGCGTGATGCCGAATTTTCTCTGTCCAACTTGCGTCTGCGAAATTTGTCCAAGTTTGGAAGTGACCACGCCCCAAATCATCCGATCTGCACAGTAGAATCGGTCTGTCTCCACTTTCCGGGACTGCACCGCCCTCGCGCTTGGGCAGGGGCGGTGTCTAGTGAAAGGGGGTGGGATGGGAAAGCATGTGATGAAGGCTACGTCTGCGGGAACGCAAAGAGCCGCACCGCGTATACGTTTGTTTGGCGACGTCGTATACGTGATTACGGCTCTTGTGCACTCTGCTTGGAAGCTGAAAGACCTGTTTAACTAGTCCCTCAATCTGGTGATGGTCCAAGTTCGCGCTTGGGCCATCACTGTTTTAACATCTCTGATTTTTCCTGCTGTCAGATTTTCGAAGATTCTGACTTCCATGAATCCATGGAAATTTTTCTCTGCTGAATCTGACAACACTGAAACTGTAGCATCGGTTGACAGGTGGAACTAGAGGTTTGTGGCTTGTAACACGCCGTTGTAGAGCCTCTGAGGACCGTTGAACCACGGTGTGCAGACTGAACCACGGCAGTATCAGACACTATGAGGCGCTGTAGGGGCGCTGTAGGGCTTCCTGACGGACTCAAGGGGCTTCCGGGTGTGTTGAGGCCCCTAGAAGCATCAACTTTGCTTCTTGAAGCCTCAACATCATGCCCCTAGTCGTCCTTATGACGCTCGGTGTACCCCTTAAACGTCTCATCTGGGACTGGCTTGCCTGCTTCTTCCTCGGCCTGCTTGGACGGACGAAGGTCAGCGAGGTCAACCTCTGGAGCTTCATGGGCGCTCTCGTTTGCTTCTGTCGAGAACTGCCGGCCCACCGACTTCCCGGAACCACGCCGGGCGTACGCGCGGGTCCGCTAGCCCTGCAAGGCCATCCAGGTCCAGGCCCTTGCGATCGCCTACACGCGCATAGCGGTGAAGATCCGATTCCTGGAACTCATGATCACGACTCACCGAAAGGGCTGGGCCTGGCTCCATGCTGTTACTCCGGCACCCTAGAGCCCTACTGCGTTCCACACGGCGAGGAAGAACAGGGCACTCCCGAGCATCATGGGGATCATGCCTTGCGGGTAGCTGTTCGGCGTCTCAGGCTTCCGCCGAGGCCGGCGCATAGAAACAGCCCCGTAGATGGCCAGCCCTAGCCCCCCGACCAGGCACAGCCCGTAGTACATATCGAGGCCGCTCACTCCGGCGTGAGGGGCGCAGACGTCCCGCCGACCTCGAGGTCGCCGCGTGCGACGTCTATCCGGACTTTGGCGTAAGCGGCGCTAATGTAGTCCTCGAGCTTGGCGCGTTCGATGCGCCACTGCCCACGGCCACCGATCTGGATGGCCGGCAGATCCCCTGAGGCGATAAGGCTTCGGATGGTGTTGTGCTTGGTGTTCAGCTCATCGGCCACCTGCTGCAGGGTCAGGAACCGCAGCGGCCTGGGCTGCTCCTGGAGGGGTTGGTCTGTCATGTACACAGCATCCCAGCCACCACACGCGGCAACGAAGGAACCCCGCCACCCACGTCGACTGACACCCCCGCGTGCCCCCCTCCCGTTCATGCCCACGTCGCCCCATTGAGGTCATCCACCTGTGGGCGGGTGGAGCCCGAAGGGTGGAGCTCAAAGCCGTCCACAGGTGGATGAGCCCCCGGCGTCACGTCCGTGCCGCGAACCATTAAACCCACCTAGACCCGCCTGAACCCCCCGCGTCCCCTGCAGTTGGACCCGTCCGAGGAAGGAAACGTTCGACGGGACAGCTGCCAACCAGGCAGAAGCCTGATGGGGAGCCCGCCCGTCATCCGCCGGCGTCTGCCTATAAGCGGACAACGCCGCGGCCGGGCACGCTGGCCCACCCCTTGGGCCGGACCAGGATGTGGGGTGATAGGTTGCGCCGATGGTGGACCCCCTGCATTTCGATCGCCAGGCCGCGAACTACGAGCAGGCCCGGCCGCCCTACCCCGAGGCGCTGTGGCACAGGCTAGAGGACCTCGGGCTACTGACAGCCGGCCGTCACGCCGTGGACCTGGGCGCCGGGACAGGGCAGGCAACCGGACGGCTTCTTGAAGCCGGTCTGACGGTGACCGCGGTCGAACCCGGAGCGCGTCTGGCAGCCCTGCTAAAGATGAATCACCCGGCAGCATCGGTCATCGTGAGCCGCACCGAAGACGCCGACCTGCCCGAACAAGCCTTCGACATCGCTGTTGCCGCGACATCCATCCACTGGATGAACCTCGATGAGCTGCTGCCGAAGGTCCACGCCAGCCTCCGCCCCGGGGGAAAGCTGCTGGTATGGCGCAACGTCTTCGGCGATCCCACCTACCCGACGCCGTTCCGGACCAAGATAGGACGGATCGTCGCCGCACGGACAGGACCTCCACGGCCAGGTCCCGACGCCGAGGACGCCGGAACCACCGGACGGGAGCTGGTCCGGACCGGCCTTTTCAGTGTCGACGAGGTCAGCGAGTTCAGGTGGGAAGTGACCCTTGATGCACAACAGGTGCAGAATCTCTTCAGCACGTTCAGCGATTGGAATGGGCAGGAGGTCCTCGAAGCGGCGGCAGCAGCCGTGGAGGCAGGAGGTTCTGTCGTGGAACACTATCGATCCTGGCTGATCGTCCTCAGCCGCACCTAGATGGTGCACAGCACACCAACACTGGCCACCCTGTCCCAGCCGGACAACACCTGATGCAGGATCTCCTGCCGGTCGGCGCGGAGCCGACCCTTCCGCAACCAGGTGCGTTGGCGGCCCAGCCATACCGCGAGGACCTTCTCACCCGGGTGGCGCTGCGGGTCATAGACCGGGAACCGGCCGGCCTCGTCCCGGAACTGCTGCACCTGCTCGAGACGCAACGCCCACAACTCCTCCGGGTTGCCTTTCCGGCTACCGATCCACTCCCCCAGCCTGTCCAGGGCCTCAACCTTGTCCTGGGCAAGCCGGTCCATGTCGTGGTTCCGGCGCTGGTTCTCCAACCACCGGTACAACACCCGGGCCTCCGTACTGTCGTTCTGCGCCGGCACCCCACCCACCCGGGCCACATACGAATTCATGTGGGCGTAGTGCTCCCACCACACCTGCTCCCGGCTCCGCCGGAGGCGGCGCCGGTTGCCACTGGGGGCGGGCTGGTCGTGGAGCACCCAGCACCGGCCGAACCATCCCGGACACCTTTCCGCCTGCCGGTTGATGGTCCGGTGGACGCGGCGGACGTCGACCCTGCACCATGCGGCGATCACCGCCGGCGGGACCCCGCGGGAGTACATCAGCAGCCACTCCTGCCGGCTCTCACACGCCCCCTGCGAATAGTCGTCCTCGGCCAGAATCAAGTCATCAAAACGCATGATGCCCCGCGCCTGTCCGATCAGCCACCGCTACTCCCCCAACCCCAGGCCGTCCCCCGGCCAGCGTTGCACAGCGTCCGACCTCGGCAAAAGATCACGACGGACCGAACGTACCCCTCCTTCGTTGGACCCGGGCGGCGTGCGATGCATGGTGTTGACAGTAACCAACGTTCGCAACTTGCGTCGCGGGCGGCTCATCCACAGGTGGACGGCTTTGAGCTCATTCCTCCGGGCTCCACCCGCCCACAGGTGGATGACCCGCAACCCGCACCCCCGTCCGCATCCCGGCTTCCCAAATAATCGAACCTGTGTTCTATTTTAAAGCCTGCACAAGGACCACCAGGGCAAGGGAGAAGCAGCCGATGACAGCGCAACCAGTGGACACCACGCCACCCACAGAACCAGCCCACAACACAGCCCAGCAAACGACCCAGGAAGCTGCACGCGAGGGTGCACGGGCAAGTGCGTGGCATGTCCTGGACGAGCCGGCAGCCGTCCGGTTCCTACCTTCCGGCACACCGTTGGCGCTGCGCTGGCGGGGCAGCATCTGGCAGGTCATCGGCGAACCCCTCGCCTGGTCCAGCTCCGACACCTGGCCAGAATCCGACACCACTCCCCCAGGCACAGACAACAGCCACGCTCGCCAGACCCGCCATGGCAGCGTCGGCAGCGTGGGCGGGCACAACACTCTGAGCGGCCTGAGCGGTCTGGGCAGTGTTGTGACGACCCGGTTCTGGCGGTTCCGGGCTCAGACCGGGCCGGCGTCCCCGGTCCTGGAGTTCGACATGAACGCCGATGCCCGGTGGGAGGACTGGCGGCTGCGTCGCGTCACGACCATCGACGGCTACTAACGACTACAGAGGGCTACTGATCAGTCATTGAGCATTCAGCGCATTGACCGACCACATCCACGTCACTGGGTAGGACGAGCCGGTCGCGAGGCGAATCGCAGGGCCATGGGTCAGAACAAGAGATACGCGAAACGGTACGCAAGGCTGATGGACGATCGGATTGAGGAGTTCGTCATGCGCGAGGAGCTGATCATGCTCACCGCCGCAGAACTCGATCTCGAGAACACCCCGCCCACCGACTTCCCGGAACCGCGCCGGGTGTACGCGTGGATCCGCGACCCCTCCAAAGCCATCAGGATCCAGGCCCACGCAATCGCCTACACCAGGACTGCAGTGAAGATCCGCTTCCTGGAACCTCTCATTCAGATCCAGCGGGAGGGCTGGGTGTGGCTCAATTCGGTTACACCCGTACCCAATAGCACCAACCACAGCAATCACGACGACCATCACAACGGCGATCGCGACAAAAAGAAGAACAACGGCTTCCGTGAATGAAACCGGGACAGATTGCAGGCACAGACCGCATTTTTCGACACGATAGGGTGGAAGGCTGGGGATCAATGATTCATATCCAATAACTCAGGAGTAGAAATGGCGCAGCGCGTACAGGTGCAATTGGTCGACGACCTCAATGGTGACGTCGCACAGGAAACGGTCCGTTTCGGGATCGACGGCACCGACTACGAGATCGACCTGACAACGGAGAACGCGCAGCAGCTGCGCTCAACCCTGTCCGAGTACGTGGACAACGCCCGTAAAGCCAAGACCGGGCGCAGGGGCCAGGGCGGCCAGAAAGCTACCGGCGCATCCTCGACGGGCCGGTCCAAGCGTGAGGACACCCAGCAGATCCGCCAGTGGGCGCAGGACAACGGCTACAACCCCAGCTCCCGCGGACGCATCACCCAGTCCATCATCGACGCCTACAACGAGGCCCACTAGAAGCTGACCGGCTCAATCGATCAGGGGGGTGATGGCCGGGGTGGAGGATCCAAGAACGGCAGCCGATGCCCGGTGGGCGAAAGCCGGGCGCTACGCGCAAGGCTACGCCGACAACGGCATGGGTGCGGCCTTGCGGGTCTACTACACCCGCTATCTGCCGCTCGGCGCCCTCGCCATCGTCCTTCTCCTGTCCCTGCTGGGCCCCATTGTCATTCCGGACGGGCCAGAACAGGTCCCGACTCTCGTGCAGGCCGGGTGGTTCATTTTCGCCATCGCTGCTCTTACCGGCGGGCTCGTGTACAACGCACAGCGGCTCAAACCCCGGGTCAAACTCGGCACAGACGTTGCCATCACCTTCCCCCTGGAGAAGGACGAGCAGAAGGCCCTGATGCGCGGCATCAACGGCAAGGAACCGGTACCAGCAAATCACCTCGGCGTGGCACGGGCCGTTGCCGTGCGCAGCCGTAAGGACGCCGCCACCACGCTCCTGATCGTCCCCGCCTACACCTACTTCATCGGCCAGGCCGTGGGAAACCTGGACTGGGTGTACCTGACCTTCTTCGCGGCCTTCGCCGTCCTGGCGGTCCTACAGGTCAGGAGCTTTCACCGCCAGGGGCGTTTCCTCGCCGCTACAGCGCCACCGGGCGCCTGAACCGGACACCGCCGGCTGATCAACCGGCCAGCGGTAGCTGGCAGCCGCCCACGAGTCGTCGACCCGGCGCACCAGCGCGCCGCGTGGATCAGTCGCAGTTCCTGCGACGGACCGCAGTCTCGCAGACCTGCCTCCCGGGATCAGTGATCACGCCGTTGGCTTGGAGAAGCGCCACCGCCACGCCTGCCAGCAGAGCCACCACCAGGCCCGCAATAACCCAGGCGGGGGCTTGCGTCATTCTGCGGCACTGTCAGAAGCATCGATGGCGCCGCGTGCAATGTCAGTGCGGGCTCTGGCATAGGCGGCGCTGATGTAGTCCTCGAGCTTGACGCGTTCGATGCGCCACTGGCCGCGGCCGCCGATCTGGATGGCCGGCAGCTCCCCTGAAGCGATGAGGGCCCGGATGGTGTTGTGCTTGGTATTCAACTCATCGGCTACCCGCTGCAGAGTCAGGAACCGCAGCCGCCTGGGCTGCTCCTCAAGGGATTGGTCTGTCATATACCCAGCATCCCAGCCACCAAACGCTGTGCCGCTGATCAGCTCCTCCGGTGTCGCCTTGAAGGGCGGCAGCTAGCCCACACCACGTGATCTCGCGGGATCTTCTCAGCTGGATTGTCTTCTGCGTACCCAGCAGGTGAGACTGGCCAGCGCGGTCGTTCGCCGATTGTGCCCGGACTCAGCACCAATACAGAAACACAGTTTTATTGGCGTCCGTGTATCTTTATTTCTGTGTATGTAGAATTCAGTTTTGGTGTCAGCCGGATTGCTGAGCGGCGGAAGTGTGGCGACAACTCAACACTCGGACGGCGGGAGCGGGGCGCGTGGATGGCCCGCCGATGTCATGTCACTCACTAATACCACTCCCCCGGTGCAACGAACCTGGACAACTATGCCTGCCCGGTCCATGCTCACGGTTTACAACATGAGCTTCCCCCGGTCCGCTCTCAGACACTCAGGGCCCGACATGGAATGCCGTTCCTGTGTGAGGCCTGAAGTACACAGTCAACAGCAGTGTCCCCCGAAGCGGCACTCCCCCACCTGTCGCGCTTCTGTGTTTACGTCTTTCTGTTTTCACGTACTTCAGCACCCGCCCGTTCCGTGATTACGCTTTTCTGTGTATCAAGAGCGGCGTCTCGAGTGCCCCGCAGAATCGAACCGACATTACTCCTGGCAGGAGCTCGAAGTGCAGAGCAACCGCGTCCTGGAGTGGATGACAGATCCCCGACGAGCCCGAGTTGTTGCTGGTTGGGCCCACAGCCGTAAACCCCACACAGATTTCTGTGCAAACATACCCCGCATCAGCGTGTTTCTGTGCAAGATATATGACCGTTTCCCCGGGGTCCAACAGGGTACGGCACGTACTCCCCCGTCGCTCATCTGGCTTGTGCGTGCTCCGCCTTGCCCTAAATGCTCCATCCTCTGGCCCACCTATCGGCGCAACTGGCAGTCTGACCTCCTCTGCCTGACCTCCTCTGCCTGGCATTCCTGCTGTCACTGGTCCGCATCTCACACCTTCAGGGTCTGTGTTTACAGGATGCAGTGCTTCTGTGTATTCGTATCCACAGATCATCAGCCCTTCCGCGACCTGAATTCGACGCATGCCGCGCGTCTGTATTTCTGTGTCTATGGAACTCCTTGTTCACGATACTCTGTGTTTCTGTGTATACGCACCTGCTGCATGTCACGTCCTGAGGTAGAGCTTCAGGGACGCCCTGAACAGCGGGGGTGGTGCTGAACCGTGGGGGAGTGGGGATTATCGTCCAACAAGTGAGGGCCAGCCATATGTCAGGCTCTCACTTGACTGGGGAATGCCGATTCCGCGGCTAACTCCTGCAATGGTTGATTTGCATTTCATACCCTTGGGGTCTGTGTTTACAGGATTCAGTTTTTCTGTGTATGTGCCTCCACAGATCAGTATGATGCTGCGGGCCACCGGTGGGGTGTATCTGTGTATCTGTGGCTACGGTGATCTTTAGTTCTGTGACCCGCCGTTCACGGCATGCCTTGTTCTGCTGGTCGAGCGTTAGAAATGCTCTCGGCTGCGGGTTGAAGCTTCGCCACGGGGGAGTGGCGGATCGTCCTACCGACAGGTGAGGACCGGCCATATGGCCGGCCCTCATAAGGCTGGGGGAGTACTAACCCCACAGCTGATCGCCTGCAGTCTTTCCGTGTTCCTGCTTTTCCGTGCCCACATCGAGTGCTGGCGGGACAGCCGGGTAGCGGGGGAATGTCCCGCGTGGAGTGGTGATTTTAGTCGGTGATTCCGTCGATGTAGTCCCGCAAAATCTGTGCCATGGGAACTCCGGTGTCCATGGCGCGCAGTTTCAGCTTGCGGTGCTGCGCGAGTGTCAGGTCGAGCGTGAGGCGCTTGGCATAGTCTTCGTTGACGCTCTTGAAGGATGTCGACACGGAGGGCCCATTACCTGGAGCTGCGGAAGTGGTTGTGGCCGTCTTGGGTGCCATTCGTTCTGCGAGTGATGGCTTCTTAGCTGGCGATGCCATGGTGTACCTCCAGTAGGTCGGTCGCTACTTGGTCGTAGCCGTGCAGGTTGGTTGGGATGGTGCCGTAGGCGTTTTTTATGTCCTCGCGCAAGGGAATGTAGGCGTCGATGACAGCCGCTCCAGCTTGCTCAAAGGTTTCGACAGCGATGGCGAGACTTCTGGTGTTCAGACGCGCACGGACGATAAGCACGGCCGCCGGCTTGCCTGCTCGTGCGGCTGCTTCGATTGAGGGCCAGACCCGCTGAATGTCCATGGCTGACGCATCGGTGGGAATCACGACGATGTCTGCGGTGGCGATGGCCGCGTCGATGACTTGTGGGTTGCCCGGGGGAGTGTCAATCACGCCGTAGTCAAAGCCTTGGGCAGCTTTTTTCATGGTGCGTTGATTGACGACTTTCACAGTGAAAGGCATCGGCTCGCCGCTGTCCTCGACCAAGCCTGTCCAGTCTGAGGCAGATCCCTGGGGGTCGCCGTCGAGGAGTACGACGGTACCTTTTCGGGCTAGCGCAGCCGCGATGTAGATCGAACTGGTGGTTTTCGCTACTCCACCTTTGAGATTCACGAGGGCGACTTTCATAGCTTGATCGTATCACTGAAACACAGAAAGCCGTGTGTACAGACACCCGTGTTTCTGCATCCCTGTGCGGTGTCTCTGGTGAACGGGGGAGCAATACGGTCAGGCAGCGTGCCAGAGGATTCGTTGTTGTTGATGTTCGTCGTCGATGGGCGGTTGCCAGTATTCGTCTACTTCGGGGTCGTACAGCTCGTGTTCTTCGAGGTGGGGGAGTAGGTGGCGGTCGAGCCATGCGTGCCAGGCGGCGCGTTCCTTGCGGTAGCGGGTGATCTGCTGCTCACGGTCATCGGTGGCGCCGAGACGCTCCGCAAGTTCCACCAGGCCGGTGGTGGCCACGATTTCCCAGGTGCCGTGGTGCCGGCGGATCATCTGCAGAGCCTCCATGCGTGCCAGGTGATAGCTGAGGGCGCGGCGCGAGATTCCAGTAGTACGGGCCAAGTCTGCGGTGGTGGGGGAGTGGCGGCCGCGTTCGATGCCTTCGTAGGCGAGGGCTGCAACATCCCCTAGGACCCGGAAGACGGGCCGGATGGCGTGGATCTTGCCCTTGCGCCAGGTGAACTCGCGGGCGAGCTGTTCGAACTGCCGGGGGAGCTGTACGACGTAGGTGTCAGCGTTGCGTCCGCGGCCACGGTCGATGCGGGTCAGGATGCCTGCTGATACGGCCTCGAGGGTTGGCAGGAGGCGGGAGATAGTGACGTGGTCCTTGCCCAGTGCCACAGCGAAGGTGCGGCAGCCGACGTCGAGGACATTGGTTTGGTTCGTGCGCATGTACGCCAGGACGGACCGGATGAGGAACCGCAGGCTGATACCGACCCTGCCTTGGGCCTGAAGGCGTTGATCAAGGATCGCGTAGAGGACATTCTCGAGATCGTTCACGAGCTGGTGGATGGAGTGGTGGCTAAGGTCCGGTGATGAGCTGGGGCTGCCCCCCGTGATTGAAGTATGGCTTGTGTTGAAGTTATGCGCGGTCGTTTCCCGTGGACGCCGGGCGGGGTTTTTGGTGGAGGTTCGGGTGGCGGTCCAGGCCTGGGCTTTGGCCCATTCGAGGGGCAGGAGCCGCTCGGCTTTGGTGCCGTAGAGGGCGGCGAGGCCGGCGTAGGGGCCGGCCATGCCGGCGCGGACCTGGTCGACGGTCCAGTGGCAGGCAGCGAAGTGGTTCAGCACGGCCATGCGGGCTTCTGAGTCGCTGGCGTACCGGTTCGTGTCGTACAGCCCGGTGCGGGCGGCCGTGCGCAGGGGAGAGTCGTTGCGGGCCATGGAGGCGACGCTTGGCCTGGTTCCCGGTGTGGTTGCTGCGTGCAGGGCGGTCATGGCGGCTGCTGCGCGGGCCTGGGCGCGTCGCCGGTCCTGCTCGAGCCGGTAGAGCTCGGGGGCGAGGGCTTTGCGTAGTGCGGCCAGAGCGGTGGCGGGGTTCCGTCGGGTGAGGATGCCGTAGGCGTCGGTGAGCGGCGTGATGAGCGTTTGGTGCCCGCCGGACTTGTGGGCGGATCCGGGGACGCGAATGCAACCGTGGACGACGTTCTGGTGCGGGCTCGGGTCCAGGCTCGGCGCGCGCCGGCCGAGGGCTTCGACGAGCTGGCGTGCCTCGGCCGCACTGATTGCTTCCTGCAGTGGCACATACAGGTGGCGGCCACCGCTGAGGGACTGGTCCTCGACATAGGCGAGGCCGGCCGCCTGCAGGAGACCCCCAAGGCGGTTGGCGTCGTCGTCGACGACGGCTTTCCGTGCCCTGGACGTGTCGAGGTCAAGGCAGAGCGTGCGGACGGTGCCGTCGACGTCGTGGATCATCACGGCGGCCGGTCTTGCCGGCAGCGTCCCGGTGATCCGCAGGGCAGTGGTGGGCTGCGGGTACTGGAACCGGCCGTCCTTCCATCGCCCGAGGCGATAGGACGGCTGACCTGCGATCAGCGGTGCGAGGACCCATGCAGCACCATGGTGGGAATCATCACGGCGTGGCGCAGCATAAAGAGCTGGAGGTGCTTCGAGCACTCGGTGTACACTTTCAACTAAGGGCACGACCTGAAAAGGCCGTACTCGGTTGAGCTACTCACCGGCAGTCTTGGCGGATAAGACGGTGTGAAGCTTGGATTCTTGGATATGAGAAGGCCCGCTACGGCGGGCCTTCTTTTTTATGAGGCCTTGCTGAAGGGCAACGCCTCCTGGCCGCTTAGCTTGTCCAAATCTATGGAGGCTAGCTTCTCCGCCATCACTTCGGCGATGAAGGAGCTAGCTGACGTCCCCAGTGCATCAGCCACGGCGAAGAGCTTCTCCGCTTCGGCTGTGGGAATGCGAGTAGTCAGTACATGGCGGTCGCCCTTAGATGGTCGTCCGCCTGACGCGCGCCTCTGAATAGCCATACTGTTCACTCTAGGTTTCTGAAACGGCTTAAGCACGAAAAGTTCGGGCGTGTCGCGGTTTATTTCTTCCCGAACGCTGCTCACAGGCCCATGTTCTGGAACTGGTGGCCTACGACGTCCCACTGGTTGTCGTGCTTTTCGAGGTAGATCGTGACGATCTGTCGGCCGGTGGTTGTGAGGTCGGTGCCGTTGCGGCTGATCCACCGCCAGCTGACGTCGTAGGCACGGATGGCCTTGTCATCGGCCACATCTTCGGAGACGTCGCCAGGGGCGGGGACGATCGAGGGTGCGCTGTATGCCTGGTGCTCTGATGGCTTCAGCCATTCACCTTGTGCACCGTTGCGCTCGGGTTCAACCTGGTTGGAGGCCCACTCATTGCTCATCAGTGGAATTGCCCGGATGGCGGCGGCCGTTTGGGTGGTATCGGTCGTCGTGTCCCACGAGTGCAGCATGAGTGCGGCGACCTCGGCCGTGGAGTCGACGTCGGTCCGGTCGGCGTCCTCTGGCGTGGTGAAGGTGCCGTTGCCGGCTATCTCGTCGGCGGCCGCCGTCGTGTAGGAGCCCTCGTAGATGGTCGTGGGCGTCGGCTCAGGTGTTGACCCTGCTTGGCCCTCGTTGTTGCTGCAGGCGACGGCTGAAAGCGTCAGGGGCAGTGCCACCAGGCACAGAGCAGCCACCGTGTGGCGTGACTGGCGCAGGTGCCGGCGTGTGGGTCGGTGGTGCGTGGAGGTCGGGGTCATGATGATGGCCACGCGCCTTTCTCTTTGAGGATCGGTTCGGGGTCGATGTTGAAGCCCTCGTACGGGAAGGTGACGTCTGGTGCTTCGGGTGTATAAATCTCGAAATGTAGATGTGTAGGAACGCTGCCGAGGTCGGCCTTGTTGCCCTCGGTGCCGACGATGTCGCCGCGTTCGAGCTTGTCGCCCACCTTCACGGAGTAGGCGTTGAGATGGCAGAACGCGAACCCGAAGTCCGGATCGTCGCCGTCCTCCTTGGCGATCACACACCCGTCCTTGTCATTGAACCCGGTGACGCGCAAGTCTGTGGGCGCGACGACGGGTCCGCCGTTGCCGAAGCCGGCGCCGGGGCTCGAGATGTCCACGCCGACGTGATCCTGCGCCCACGCAGGCAGGCCGATGACGTTGCGCTTCCCGTAGCCGGAGGTGAAGACGCCTCCGGGCAGGGGAGTGGTCCACTCGCCGTCTCCGAGGTCGCCGTCCCACGGCTTGCCACCGGTCGGTGCCTTGCAGTCCATGGAGAACCCGCCCTGCGCGGAGTCCAGGATGGAGCTGACGTACTTCTGCGTCTCCTGGTACGGCGGGATCCCCTTGTACTGCTGCACGGCTCCCGGGCCGGCATTATACGCGGCGAGGGTGAGCTGCACGAGCAGATTCGCATCACTGCCTGCGATCGACTGCACTTCACCCTTCAGCGCGGCCATGTACCGGCCGTAGGCGGGAATGGCGTCCTTCGCGGAGAACGGGTCGCCTCCGTTGCCATAACTCGCCCACGTTGCGGGCATGAACTGGGCGACGCCCTGCGCTCCGACAGGACTGGTGGCGTTCTCGTTCCACCCGGATTCCTGATTCAGCTGCGCGGCAACAACGCTGGCCGGAAGCCCTGCTTCCTTCGCCGCCGCGTCGACCAAGGGCCCCCACCCGTTGGGGACAGCCTGCAGGGCACCCGGCGTCGCGCCCGCATCTCCGGGAGTGTCTGCGGACACGGTGCAGGATGCTCGTTCGAGCTGGTTGGCTTCCTCGTCCTCGGCTATGCCGGCGACGAGCATGGTCATGGCCACGACCGCGCCGATGGGCGCGAGGGTGAGCGCGGCGATGCCGCACCCGATGGCTTTCCCCCCTGCCATGCCTTCCTAACCCCTGCGTTTGAACTGAGACCGATTGAGAGACCGAATGTGAGACCGGATGATGTGTGTTTAGAGCTGGTCGGTGAGGGCGGCGGTTGCTTCCTCGTAGGCCCGGCGGGTGGCCGGGTTCAGGGCGTCGTAGTCGAAGTTCTGGCCCTCCTGCAGGGACCGGTCGAACGGCACGACGACGACGGCCGCGAGGCCGATGCTCTCCCCGTACTCCTTCAGCTGGGCGAGGCGCTCAGTGTTGGGTTGGGCGGTGTTGGTGATGACCAGGATCGAGCGGGCAAACTTCGCGGCGTGGCCCTGGGCTTTGACGCCCTCGATGGTCGCCTCGAGGAGCCGGAAGTCATCGGCCTTGTTCTGAGAGACGAACACGAGCGAGTCAGCGACGTCGACGGCTGCCTGCCAGGTCGATGCCTGGGCTGAGTTGCCGGTATCGAGAAGGATCAGGTTGTAGAGCGAGAGCAGCACATCGTGCGCGGCTTTCACGGAGGTGCCGTCGACGCGGCGGCGGTCAGCTCCCTCGGGCGGGGAGGCGAGGACGTGGATCCTGTCGTCGCCCTGGGGGCGGATGTAGCGCACGAGGTCGCTGGTGCGTCGGGTGACGGTGCCGAGGTTCCGGATCAGGTCCAGCGTGGTGCGGTCGTGCGAGCCTGCCAGGGCTCGCTCACCGAGGGTGCCCTGGTTCTCGTTGAACTCACCGGCGAGGATGTTCCCTCCGCGGATCCGCCCGTAAGTCGCGGCCAGGTGATAGGCGACGGTGGTTTTCGTCGCTCCGCCCTTGAGCTGGACCACGGCCATGGTGCAGTGGGTTTCTAGCGGCCGCTGGATGCGTGCCCGGCGGGCCCTGCTTGCCTGCTCTGCAGGGGACGCGGCGAGGTTCGCCTTAAAGGTGGTGTTCAGCCAGCCCCGGAAGCCCTCACGGGCCGGTGCTGCAGTCTTCTCGGCCCTCACCTCGGGGCGTAGCTTGATCCGCTCATCGCCGGGCTCCACCTGCACCGTCACTGGTGCACCCTGCGAAGCTTGCGGGGTCTGCGGTGTGCGAGCCGGTTCAGTGGATGCCGTTGAGGGCAGGTCAGGGGTTTGGTCAACGGCCGGCTGAGGCACCTGACGTGAGGCCTGTGGCTCCGCTGATTCGGGCTGAGCATCCTTGATTACAGGTGCGGGGGCTACGGGAGCCGGGTCCACGTCTGCTGTGATGGGACGCTCTGCCGGGTGCTCGGGCCGGCTTGTAGCTGCGGCCTTGGCGGGACGGGGAATGGTGCGGCGGGGAGGTCGCTTCTTCACGGGCACGCTGGTGTCTGCATCGACAGAACCGTCCTCATTGACGATGAGGTAGGTTTCCGGCTGCGTTGTCGATGACGGATCGTAGGCGGTGACTTTGAGGGGACGGCCAAGATCGCCAGCCGTGCTCGCGAAAAAGCCAATCGCTTCCGGCATGGAGCCGAATGCTTGGTCGACTCCATCGACCGTGACGCTCACGGTGTCGTCATCGCCGATGGTTGCCGTGCATACAGGTCTGGCCAGCGCTTCCGTCGTCATCATGTCCCCTCAAGATCCTCTGGTTTCTCATCCTCGGTATCGGACTCTGTACCTGGTTCCGGTGCAGAGCTGGGGCCGGGCGTGTTGTAGTGCGCCTCGAGGTGATCCTTGATGTCATCGCGAAAGATGAGCCATGTCCCGCCGAGCCTGATTGCAGGTATCCGACCCTCGCGCAGCCATCGGTACGTGACCGTCTTGTCAGACAAACCAAGAACGTCAGTGAGCTGTTCGACACTGAGTCGCGCGGGTAGGTCAGCGAAAAGCACATCAAGCGCTCTAGACACAATGACCACTCCAACCCCCATGCCGGGAACAATACCCTAAATTGCGTTTTGATTCACTAGGGTTCACATCAGTTCGCACAACGGCCTTTCCATTCATTAAGTGAGCTACTATGATCGAAGCCGAGTCTATGGGAAGCCGCTGGGGGCATAGCTAAATGAACAATCGTTGGGGTGACTTCGTCACGCGCGAGTCCGTCGAGGCACTCGTCGTGACAGAAACCGAAATTCGCGACGCCGTTGAGGTTCTACGCGGTGTCGCAGGTCCGCAGCAGGGCATTCTTGGCCTCGCCGCTGGCGAAGGAATGGCCCGCTTCATCACGGACAACCCCGAGGTTTTTTGGCTTGGTGTGCACGGCGGAGCCGGCGAGAACACCATGGCCGGCCTCCTGGGCGGCGTCCCCTGCCACCACCGCTGGCCCTCTCGCTCGGACGCTGACCCGACCGTGCCACCGGCCGATGTTTTCCTCGTCGCCCGGCAGAACCATCGAGGGCTGAAAGCCGCTCAGCTCGCCGCCCGCGATTGGGCCGCAGGCTCGCACCCGACCATCACACTGCGCGGCCTCGTCGTGATTGCAGATGCACCCGGCAAGCTGCCGAGGGTCCTGCACAACCTGACCCGCATCACCGCCGGCGGTGTCCCACAGACGTGGACGCTGCCGTGGATAGAAGAGCTTCGGCTCGAAGGCACAGTCGACCCTGAGTCGCTGGCTCGCGAGCCAAGGAAAGTCCTCACCAGTCTCAGTGAGGTCATTGAACACCGTGATTCTGGAAGGAATTAGAACCATGCAACTGCTGCTCATCGCACAGGATGTCCTGATCAACGCCAACACCCTGCCCGACAGCGGACCGCTGGCCCCTCCCGGTATCGGGGATGCGTGGAACCGGATGGTCGGTGTCGGCAAGTGGATTGCCCTGGGCATTTGCGTCCTGGGTCTGCTGGTTGTCGGCGGCAAGATGGCGTTCGACTCCAGCCGCGGCGAAACCACTCAGGAGATCTCCGGCATCATCAAGATCGTCCTCGCCGTCGCCCTCATCTCCGGCGGCGCTTCACTGCTGACCTTCATCTCCGGCGGCGGCACGGCGTAGCCACCCTGCAGAATCAGCCCTACCTACAGGAGTAGTCATGGCCGAAACCGAAGAAACCGAGAACGTTTGGTGGGCCGCACCCCGCTTCCTCATGTCAGCGGTTGCCGTCCTGCTGCTCATCATCGTCGGGATCATCCTCTTCGTTTGGGTTGGCAACGACGACGAATCCGATGCCGCACCACCGGCTCAGACGCAGTCGGCAGCACCCGCTCCATCTGCGTCACAGGTGGCATCGGACGAATCCGTGTGCGGTTTAGACGCCACGGGAGGAACGACTCTGACCTCTGCACCCGAAGGGGTCGAGTGGGAGTTCCTTGGAGGCATTGCAGCACCTAAGTCGGTTGAACACGGCCCCGGTGTCGTTGATGGTCAGACAGGGGTCCGCTCCTGCTACTCCCACACACCGGAGGGGGCACTTCTTTCATTGGCTGGAAGGCTGGCCTCCGGGGGTGACGCTGAGTTGTTCTTGGAAACCACCAAAGCCCTTTCACTCGAAGGCCCTGGTAAGGACATCGGTGTTGACCGGATTGAGCAGCGCATTGCATCCGATGACGGAGCTGCTCCCCCGATCAAGATCGAAGGCTTTCGCCTTCTGTCTTATGCCGAGGATGAAGCGACAGTTGAGATTGTCTACTCAGGCGACTCGGGCTCTGAGCTTATCTACTTCACAACCTCCGGAATCATGGAATGGCACGAAGGTGACTGGTACGTGAGGTACAACAACGACGGATCAAGTGGACCTGTCCAAGGACAGGTATCCGACCTGTCGGGCTACATTGTGTGGGGTCCCACCAGTGGCTGAAGTTGCCAAGGATGTTTGTGATGGGTTTGATCCCCTTTGCACCGTCAAGGAAGGCGTATCCAACGCAATCACTGGTGCAGCTGGTAATGCCATCGAAGCCATTGCTGATGCCGTTCAGGCTGCCCTCGTCGCGACGATCGCGCAGCTCGGCACGCTGTGGACGACGATCGACGCTGGTGACCTGACAACAGGTCAGACTGGTTCCGCGGACGCTCCTGCTGGGGGCGCATTCAACGATCAGGTTGCCACGATCCTCGGCTATGCGACGTGGATCGGGTTGGGCATCAGCACGATCGCCATCATCCTGCTGGGCATCGCGCTGGTGACGAATGCTCGACGTGGGGATGGTGCGGGCCTGGTAAACACGGCCACGATCGTGTTCGGTGGGGCAACCCTTGTTGGTGGGGCCACCTCTCTCGTCGGCTATATCGTTCCTCGACGCGCAGCCTCGTCGGCTCCGGCCGTTGGCTTCGTGCAGGATCAGACCTTCTATCTGACTCTCGCGCTGGCGGCTATCAGCATGATCGTCGCCGGCGTCCGGATGGTGTGGTCCCAGCGCGCCGAACCGGCGCAGGACCTTCTCAAGGGACTCCTGACGCTGGCTATCGTGACCGCCTCGGGTGTCGCCCTCCTCAACGTGCTCCTCGGAGCGACCGATGCTCTGGCCGAGCAGATCATTCAGGCTGGTGTCGGGAATGATTTCCAGGCTGATGTGCAGATGCTGCTGGGAATGGAGGACACTGGCACGTCCAGCGCGACGTTCCTGATGGGCAACCAGATGCTCATCATCGTCGGTGGGCTGCTCGCGGTCCTGGTGAACATCGTGCAGATCATGCTCATGGTCCTGCGCACGGCGATGCTGTTCCTCATCGCAGGTGTCTTGCCACTGTCGGCGGCGTTCATGAACACCGAGACGGGTAAGAGCTGGTTCAGCAAGATCATCGCGTGGACTCTCGCCTTTGCCTTCTACAAGCCAGCCGCAGCACTGATTTATGCGACCGGGATCCAGATGACGACCTCTGGCCTGTTCTCGGGTCAGGCGCTCCTTCAGTTCTCCGCTGGCCTCATGCTGATCCTCGCGTCCGTTGTCGCTCTGCCGGTTCTCATCGGGTTTCTTAGCCCGGCGCTGGGCGCCATGGCGTCCTCCGGTGGCGGTGGTGGGGCCGCGATGGGCTTCGCTGCGTTGGGTGCGGCGATCCCGCAGGGTGCGTCCCGCACTCCGCGTGGAGGACAAGGATTCGGTAGCCAGGCACCACCGCAAGGACCTCCGGCGAAGTCGGAGAAGTCGTCAGCCGCTCCGAAGGGCGGCGGGGACGGTAGCGGTGACGGTGCCGCACCAAAGGGCGCAGACGTGACCGGCGGCGGCTCGAAAGCAGTCCCGACCGGATCAGCAACGAGCACTACGGCAGGGGCTGGCAGTACCGCAGGGGCAGGGGCAGGCGCTGGTGCGGCTGCTGCCGCGCCTCCCGTAGCTGCAGCGATGGTTGCTGGGCAGGCAATCAAGAAGGGCGGCGAAGCCGTCCAGGGTGCCGTCCAGGAAGGCGCTCAAACCGGTTCGGGTAGCGGACAGGGCGGTTCGAGCAGCCTCCCGAAGTCTCCCGCGCCGTCAGCTGGGGAGTCGGGGGCTAAGCCTTCGGCTCAGGGGGCTATTCCGCCCCAGACAGCTGGAGGGCCGGCGGGTGCGAGAGCAGCTGGACCTAAGGGTGCATCCGGTGCAGCTGGCCCGGCGGGCGCTGCGCTGAGGCAGGGAGCTGCGCAGATTCAGAAGCAGGCACAGCAGTTGAAGAACGAAGTCTCGAACAACACTGGGAACGAGGACCGCACTGATGGCGCAAACCGAAGCTAAGACCCCCGACGTCCGACCACGCATCTACGGCAACTACCGGTTGCCGACCAGCAAGGGTCTGGCCGGGCTGTCTACGGCCGGCACGGTGATCCTGATCCTCGGCGTCGTCGTCGGGGTGGTGTTGATGATGCTCGGCCAGTGGATGCTGGCCCTGGTCTTCGAGCTGCTGATCGGACTGTTGATCCTGCTGTCAATGCAAAAGAACAAGCACGGCCGCACGATGATCGAGCGCATCATGCGCCGCTTCGGGTGGATGAACGCCCGCTATGCCGGGGCGAACGTGTACCGGGCGGGACCGATCAGCCGTGTCCCCTCGGGAACGACGCAGCTGCCGGGTATTTCGGCTCGCTCGACCATCAGTGAGCACACCGACGGCTACGGTCGCCCCTTCGCTCTGCTCCACATCCCGGTGAAGAACCACTACACCGTGGTGCTCGGCTCCGAGCCTGACGGTGGCGGGATGGTCGACCAGGAGCAGATCAACCGCTGGGTCGACCGGTGGTCGCATTGGCTGGGCATGCTTACCGACGAGCCCGGCCTGATTGCCGCGTCCGCGACGATCGAGACCGCACCGGATTCCGGGTTCCGGCTCGCTCGTAAGGTCGAGAATCGGATGGACCCGAACGCACCCCAGTTCGCCCGCGACATCATGAACGAGACCGTACGGGCCCTGCCCACCGGTGCGACAGTCACCCGCGCGTACATCGCGGTGACGTTCAAGGCCACGCTGCGCCCGGGCGGGAAGCTTCGCAAGGCCGATGAGGTCGCCAACGACCTCGCGGCGCGCCTGCCGAACCTGACCCTGAGCTTGGGGGATACCGGGGCCGGCGTCTCGACCCCCTTGTCCGCACAGGAGCTGTGCGAGGTCATTCGGGTGGCCTACGACCCGGCCGAGGCGATCCTGTTCGACCGCGCCCACTCCGAAGGCAAGGCACCTCAGCTGGACTGGAACGAGGTGGGACCGCAGGCCGCTGACGCGTTTTGGGACACCTACCACCACAACAACGCGTGGTCGAAGACGTGGGCGATGTCCGTGCCGCCCCGCTCCACCATTCAGGCGAACGTGCTGCAGTCCCTCGTCGCGCCGACTCCTGAGGTCGTGCGTAAGCGCGTGACGATGCTCTACCGTCCCATCGACCCGGCGCGCGCCGCGCAGCTGGTCGAGAACGACGTCAACACCGCAACGTTCAACGCCTCTTCACGGAACCGCGCGACGTCGCGGGACAGCCGTGAGACGCGGGCGGCGAAAGCCACGGCGGAGGAAGAGGCCGACGGAGCAGGTCTGCTGAACTTCGCGATGATCGTCACCGCGACTGTCCGGCACAAGGAGGACCTGCCCGAGGCAGAGGCCGCGATCGAGAACCTTGGCGCGTCGGCTCGTATCCGCCTCGAGGAGGCTTACGGGGCGCAGGACTCGACCTTCGCCGCCGGACTGCCGCTGGGCATCGTCATTCCCGACCACCTGGCACTGCCCAAGACTGTAAGGGACGCACTCTAATGGCCGCACTCAACCCCGCTGCCGGCTCCTTCAACCCAGGCAGCCCGGGGCAGGTTCCTGACGGAGCCTGGGCTCGGGTTCTCGCGAAGCTAGGCACGAAGGCTCCGTCGAAAGCGAAGGGCCGAGGCAAGAGCGGCACCAAGGGTGCGAAGAAGGCTCGGACCGGCAGCACTGCGGTGAAGGCCGCGATGCGTCCGGGGCCCCGTGGGTTCAAGGGCCGTGGGATGGGTGAGGCGCAGCTGCTGCACCCGGTGAAGGAGATGCGCGGCACGAACTATCAGGTCTGCGGGTTGTACCCGTTCCCGATGGGCGGCGGCGCACCCCTGGAAGGTGTGCCGCTGGGCCGGAACCTGCTCTCGAACGAGCCGGTGTGCTGTGACCCGATTTCGTGGTTCCAGAACGTCCGCCTGATTTCGAACCCGTCCGCGTTCGTCATGGCGAACCCCGGTCTGGGGAAGTCCTCGCTGCTGCGCCGCATGGCAATCGGGCTGTGCGCGTTCGGGGTGAATCCGATGATCCTCGGGGACATCAAGGGCGAACACATCGACATGATCGTGCAGCTCGGCGGCAAGGGCCTGCCACTCGGTCGCGGCATCGGCCACATCAACCCCCTCGATGATGCCGGCGCCCTGGAAGCTGCGACCCGACTGTCCCCGGTAAAGCGGGAAGAACTGCTCACCGAACTCCACGCACGACGTCGCGGACTCATCGCCGCGCTCATCGCCATCCTGCGCAAGAAGCCCCTCGACGAGCGTGAGGAGTCGATCCTCGACCGGTGCCTGATGGTCCTCGAAGCCGAACACAACCCCGCCGGCACCGTCCCCCTCATGGACGACCTGCGGGCCGTCCTCAAAAGCCGTCCCGCGCAGGTGCGGGAGGTCGCTCTGGACCGTGGCAGCGACGAACGGTACGACACGATCACCGAAGGCCTAGAGTCCTCGCTGAACTCGCTCTGCGGCGCTGGCGCGTTCGGGGACATGTTCTCCAAGCAGTCCACCCATAAGATCGACGCGACGACGCCGATGGCGTTTGACCTGTCCCGGATCTCGCAGGCCGAGAATGACCTGCGGGCGGCAACGCTCATGGCGTGCTGGTCGGCCGGGTTCGGGACCGTCACGACCTCGAACATGCTCGCTGACGATGGCGTGATCGAGCGTCAAAGGTTCCTGGTGATCCTCGATGAGCTGTGGAACACCCTCGCGGCCGGTCCCGGCATCGTGGATCAGGTCAACGCACTCACCCGTCTGAACCGTGAGTGGGGCGTCGGGCAGATCATGGCCTCCCACACCCCATCGGACCTCAAAGCCGTCAAGGACGAAGCGGACCGGCACAAAGCCCAGGGCATCATGGACCGCTGCGGCATCAAGATCCTGGGCGGTCTCGCCCGCTCCGAGATGCCGCTGCTCACCCAGTCGGTGCCGTTGAGCAACCGGGAGCAGGAACAGCTCGCAGCATGGCAGGACCCACCCGCCTGGAACCGGGCCGGCGAGGACGCGATGCGCTACACCAACGACGACGTGTTCCGGCGGACCGATCAGTCGTTCACGGACGATGAGCTGGCTGCGTGGCTCGAGGACGACGACAACGCCGCCTGGTACAACGACGACCGTTCCACCCAGCCCCCACCAGGCCAGGGCAAGTTCTTCATCAAGGTCGGCTCCCGGGCCGGCATCCCGTTCTCGATGGAGTTCACACCCACCGAGCGCCGGTCGCGCGTCCACGACACCGAGAAGAAGTGGCACAAGGCCAAGCGAACCGCGGCAGAGGAACGAGGCGAGCTGTGAGCTCACTGGACCGCAAACACACGTCCGGACTCGGCGGCGAGGCCGCACTGCTGGTCATTCTTATCGTCGCTCTCGTCGGCGTCCCGGGAGCGTTGTACGGGCTGAACACCCTCGGGCACCAGCTCACACCAAGGCCCGACGGAATCCCGACCGGGTTCTGGCCGCGGTCTCTGGGTAACTTCACCGGCATCATGCCGTGGCGTTCCACCGAGATCACTCTGGCGATCATCGCAGGCGTCGTGCTCCTGGCACTGTTCGTCCTGTATATCGTCATGAGCATCCGCAAGGGCAAAAAGATCGTCAAGCACGACCGCGCCGCCGTGAAGATGGCGTCCCTGAAAGACGTTGCACCCTTCACCGAGAAGCAGGTCAAAGCCAAAGCCGCCCGCTTCGGCCTCAGTGCTGACCAGTCATCCGGCGTGATGATCGGGCGCATGGTGCGCGGCGGGAACACGCTCTACGCGTCGTGGGAGGACACCCTCCTGCACATCTGGGGCACCCGCACCGGTAAGACCACGACGCAGGCCGCACCCTCGATCATCGAGGCACCCGGCCCTGTGATCGCAACGTCGAACAAGCGTGACCTGTCGGATTTGACCCGCGACATCCGCGCCGAGAATGGCGACGTGTGGATCTTCGACCCGCAGGGCGTCGCGAACGAAAAGCCCACCTGGTGGTGGAACCCCCTCAGCTACGTCATCGACGCCGAACGCGCCGCGGAGATGGCGAACAACTTCGCCCTCGGCTCCCGGCCCGTAGGGGCCAAGGCTGACGCGTACTTCGACACAGCCGGCAAGGACCTGCTCGCCGGATACCTGCTCGCTGCAGCGGCTGGTGATCGGCCCATCAGCCAGGTCCACTCGTGGCTGTCCCACCCCGAGGAAAGGGAAGCCTCCACGTTGCTCCTCGAGGCCGGGTGGCTGAAAGAAGCCGACTCCATGGGCAGCACGATGTCACTCCCGGACAAGCAGCGCGAAGGCGTCTACGGCACCGCACGGCAGATGGCCACGTGCCTGAAGAACGAGAAGATCGCCCCCTGGGTGAACCCCAGCGGGCCGAATGATCCGCGGCCGCAGTTCATCCCCGAGGAGTTCATTAAGGGCAAGAACACCCTCTATGCGCTGTCCAAGGAAGGCGCCGGCACTGCAGGTCCGCTGGTGACGTCCCTGACCGTGGCCACGGCGACCGCAGCCGAAGAATACGCGGCCACCCAGCCAGGTGGCCGCCTGGCTGTTCCGATGGTCTGTGTTCTCGATGAGGCTGCGAACGTGTGCCGGTGGGGGAACCTGCCCGACCTCTACAGCCATTACGGTTCCCGAGGGATCGTGGTTTCTACATTCCTACAATCCTGGTCTCAAGGGGTGGATGTGTGGGGCGAGTCAGGGATGAAAAAGCTGTTTTCCACGGCCAACGTCTTCACCTACGGCGGCAACGTGAAGGAAGAGGGCTTCTTGAAGATGCTCTCCGACCTCGTGGGCCAGTACCGGTACACGGCGGTGTCGACCTCGAGGCAGAAGGACAGCCGCTCCACGAGCCGCCAGGACTCTACTGACGACATCCTCTCCGTCGCGGATCTCGCCGCGATGCCCAAGGGCCGGGCCGTCATGCTCGGTTCCGGCTCCCGCGCCGCCCTGCTCCGCACAGTGCCGATTAGCGACCGGCCCTACGCAGACAAGGTGGCGGGGTTCGAGACCATACGGTCCGCGCCTCCCGCTGCCCTTAAACCTGCAGTCAAACCTGCAGCTGGACCTGTGGTTGAGGTGCAAGAACCAACTACCGTACCTGCCGGTGGGAACCGCTGGTCGGCCATGGTGAAGGAGTAGCCGCGTATGGAGATGCATTCGCCATTTCAGCCCGAGAAGTTCGAGCCTGACGACGAGTTCGACCGACTCGTCCACGGCAGGGACGAGGATGAGACGTCAGAAGGCGCTGACGCCTCGCAGGATGAGCCCAGGCTGTTCTTTCCGAACCTCGAGGTGTTCGTTACTGACTTCCTCGTCAGTCACTATGCACGCCCCTTGGATCCGATGGGGCATGACAAGGAGTTCACCTGGTGCAGCAGCTGGTGGGCGCACACAGAGGCTGTCAGCCGCCTCAGCGCCCTGTGGAGGGCCTGGGAAACCCTTCGGCTGGATGGGGGCACGGGCATGGCTGATTGGTGGCGGAACTACGCAGACCCGACGATGCGAGCCCTTTTCTATAGCAAGGGCCCCTTCAAGGGTTGCACAGCCACAAAGCACGCACCGGCCAACAAGCCCCTGCTTGTTGTCCCGGCACCCTCTAACCTGTTCTCGCATCCTTGAGGACAGGCCATCAACACAGATCTGCAACATGCGTTGAGATGAGGTCAATTACTGGAGTCACGAGGGGGGTTTGTGGGGTTTTGCACTTGCAGCTGCTGAAAGACAAGTGCGTGTGATAGCTGATTCACAGTGATATTGCCGTACTGACCGCGCTCCACCGACGTGCCTCTCCGGCCCGTAATCCTGGAGATCTAGATGGGTCGTAGCAGGGGCCGGTCACCGCTCATCTCCGGTACTTACCTGAAGTGTGAGGGTCGATAGCCGTTGTAAGTCTGGCCGACCAACTAAATCCATCACCTTAAGCGGTGCAACTGTTCTGGGTTCAAGTGGTGATTGCGGTGGCGTTCGGCATTGTCTTCCACCGGTTGAAGGTCCGAAGTCCTCTTGAGCTTTTCGTTTCGGGGGCGGCAGGTGCTGCCCCCGAAAGATGACTGGAAAGCAGTCTGTGAGGGTAGGGCTTGATCCGAGAGGAAACGGCCGTGACCGACTTCATGAGTGACATGATCAGGCGCCAACTGGCGGTCGCAAAGTACGCAGGATGATTGAGGGGGACCACTCTGACGCATTCAGCGTCACTTTCGTAGGCGGTTTGAAAGACGGCACGCGCCGTTCATCGAACAATTCGACCCAAGCATGGCTCACAGTGTTGAGCAGGAGGGTAGTAGAGCGTTTGAGTGGCGGGTTGCGCGCCGGTGTGAATGGTGGTGCACTTTAGTAGGCTCTTGGAATACTTTACCCTCTATTCTGATTTATTTATTCGCTGCGACAGAGTTCTCATGAGAATATCAGCGCAAAACAGGATTCCGAGACATGGGAATTTCCGTCGTTTCGGGGTGCATTGGTTTTGCGCCGAACTTCACTAGGAGGTCCCCGCAAGTTTTGGTTTTGTGATGCGATGTTTTGATATGCCAGCGAGGTTGATAACTATGGTTTGTCCGTTGTCGGTAGGTAGCAGTGCGAAGGTCTCTAAACGCAACATGGATTCTGGCACTGACTGGCGCTACAGAGAACGGGATGGAGGAGCCTCAGGAGGCCTGGCCTGCTGGGGTGATGCCGCCGGAGCAGGTGGCACCGGGCTCGCGGGTCTGCTCGCCCTGGATGTACTTGTCGAGGAAGGTGCCGAGCCGAGCATCGTCGGCGGAGTCGACCTTCAGCTGCAGGCCCCACGCGCTGGCCGCGATCGGGGTGTCGAGGCCCGGGAAGGGGCTCAGTAGCACGTGAGAGCGAGTTCCGACGAGGCCGGTGAGTTTGTCGATGTCTCCCTGCCCGATGTTCGGGTTGTACATCATCCACACGGCGCCGTGCTCCATGGAGTGGACCGAATTCTCGCTGGGGACGGGCTCGGTGTAGACGCCACAGTTGGTCCAGACCGGGCTATGGTCACCGCCGACCGGGGGTGACTGGTTGTACTCGACGGCGCCCTCAACGTGGTTGAACGTGACGTCGGAGTATTCTTCGATGCCTTCGATGGGCTGCGCGGCGGCTGCCTCACGCTCACGGTTCACCTGGACCTGGTTCACGATCACGAGAGTCACCGCGATGATGACGGCGAGGATCACGGCGCCGATCCCACCGAAGATCAAGGCGTTGCGCTTGCGTTCACTGGCACGCTGCTCGGCCTGGATGGCGGCCAGGCGTGCCTGACGGTCCTGGTTCTCCTGAGACCGTTTCCTGTTCAATGGGATGCCTCTCGGTATGTTGACCGCCGCGGGTAGTGGCCGCAGCTCAAAACGTATGCCCTGAATCAATGTACCGGCGGGCTTATCCAACCCCATGAAATGCGGCGGGATTTGCAGGGGACATGTCGCTCATCTGCTTCGCCTGGCTCTTTCGCAGCCTGCCCCGCATCCACCACGGAAGATAGGCTTCACTGCTCACCTTGATGCCGTGACTTAGCTGCTGAGACGCAACAAAGAGCTGCGTTTCAGTCTCCGCGGGTGCCGCTGCTGCCCGTGGACGGGTTGCCCGCCACCCTATAATCCAAGCATGCCGATCACGCGCGCCATAGATGGCATCTACGTCCAGCTGTCCGCCCCCGGCCAGCGCGGGGGTCGGCGA